>CAJCHQ010001004.1 GCA_903970295.1 Bryobacterales bacterium | reverse complement strand
AGTTTGGCTAGCATCGAGAGAGGAAAAGCGATTCCCTCCTTGCTAATCAATATGCGATCGTCTTCACAAATTGCGCAAAGAAATATGGCGACGATAGGAATCGCCGTCATGATCAAAATCAAGCCGATCTGCAGCCAGGGGTTGATCTGTCCAGCGTTGATGATGGACTGAGTAATGAAGAGCCCCAGGCAAAAGGGCACGATCACCGACCAGATGGGCATGGTGGCCCCCATCAAGTACAAACCGATTCGGGATGGCAAAGTGCGGTAATTGACGACCAGCTCAAATTCGGCCAAGCGTTAAGCTCCAAGACTTCCTGTAGGCATTCTACCCAGAGTGGCAAATTCATGCCGCGCGTTCGTGTCGCGGCCTTTCAGGTTTGCCTTAGACTCAACCATAGTCAGGCTTTCCGACTGTCTTGATTATTTATAATCTGCCGGTGTTCTGCTTGTGAGCATGGCCACGAAGTCGGGAAAAAGCGCCTTCATGCGCTCGGCGAAAACTCCCGGTATCGTCGTGATGATTTCGCGGCTGCCACCTTTTTCCAGAGCAGCGAGAATATCGCGGGCTGTTTGTTCAGAGGTCGTACTGAGAAAATGCCGCATGGCGATCCCTTTAAAATCATTTTTCTCGGCAATGCGAGTAGGATTTTTTTGGTCGGCCATGGCATTTTTCTCAAAAAATTCGCTGCGTACCCACCCTGGGCAGACGGTTATAGTGTCGATGCCTTGAGGCCCAAGCTCGGCTGCCATGCCTTCGGAAAGTCCGGTTAAAGCAAATTTGCTCGAGGCGTAGCAGACACTGCCGGGAAATGCAATTTTGCTAGCTACTGATGAAACATTGACGATCTTGCCGCTTTGTTTTTGCAAAAAGTAGGGCAGCACTGCATAGATTGCGTGAATGGGCGCGAAAAAGTTTACGCGAAAAACTCTTTCCCAATCGGCTGGAGTCAGTTTAGTCATACCGCCCGGCATGCCGATGCCGGCATTATTAACGAGCAAATCGATATCGCCGAATTCTTTCAAGCAAGTATCGACAGTTTGCTTGGCAATGGTCAAATCCTCGCCAATGTCACCACAGATGGTGAGGCATTTGCCACCACGTTGTTCAACTGCTGATTTTGTCGATTCAAGAGCAGCTTGAGTGCGGGCCGTAATCACCAACCGGGCACCATACTTTTCTGCCAACAAAAGCGCCAACGCTTTGCCGATGCCAGAAGAGGCGCCCGTTATCACTCCAGCAAATTCTTTTTTCAATCGTGATTTTGACATGATTCTGCTCGCTCGTATGCATTTTGTCTTGGCATTATAAAACGCTATTTGGCGGCAAATCAGCCCAGAAAAAAGAGTGTTTCGATTCCATACAGAGCAACCATTTCTGAAAATGTTTGATCGTACTCCCCGCTTTGCAGCACGGAAACGAATTCTTCGAGAGGACTGCCGCTTTTGATCCTCTCTCTTGTCTGCGCAGCAAGTCTCTGGCCTTTGTTCGTTGGCCATTGTTCGAGCAGAATTTGCCAGCCCCTGGCGGCAGTGTCCAAGCAGACTCTGATTGAAAAGCAAAGAGCGAGTATAAGCACAGACGTCGCTGGTTGATCCATATCGGCGCGCAGAAAATGCACGTATGCATAAATCGCCGCAAAGCCGCCGGCGAACGTCAAAAGGCTGGCCGAGTGGAAGCCAATCCTGATTACTCTGACTATGCTCTGGAGTAAAGTGATGCGCCAGCTACGACGGTGGATGTGGCTCAGGAGATCGAGAACATCCGAATAATATGGAATCAGCTCCTTAATAAAAAGCACTGCCCACGAAATTGTGGTGGCAAGGATTGCGCCCATCGAGATGCCAACGCCAAGCGGCTGGCTGAAAGCAGCAAGCGCAAGTACAAAGCCAGACGCCGCAATCATGAAACATGCTTGCCCGGCCCTTAGTTTGCGCGTTTCTGCAACGAGCAGACCACGAGCGATCAAGTCTTTTTTCAATTCGACTTCGAATGATTGTTGATAACCTGCGGTCGAAAAATCGGCAAGTAATTTAAAGATGCCGGCGAATGAAAAGTATTTGCGTAAGTGGCGAGGATCCTTGCTGACCTGGACGACAAATGTGGCCAGATTGTCGCGCAGGAATTTATATATCCCCGACATGCGCCTGACATAGGCAATCGGATCCTTTTTTAAACCATCCAAAAGTATTTGCTCTTTTTTCTCCTGTGCCCAGTTGTGAACTGCATTTTTGACTAAATCCCACATGCGCAATTCGTAAGAAGCCAGAACGATTTTTTCGTTCGATGTCTGGCTTTTAATCGCTCGCTGAATCAAGTCGACGGCAAGCACCGCGATTGCATGATTCGGATCGCCACGGCGCATGAGATAGGCGAATTCCACCGGCGCCAATAATTTTTTACTGGGACCTAGAAGTTTTGTGCGGCCAATGCGAAGAGGCAGACGGTCGTCTTCGCTGCTTTTGACTAAATCTAGATCGCGCGCTGGGTCTGTTGTCGGTAAAAGTTTTTTTTCTGGGTCGAGTCTGGTGGAGTCAGCCAAGATATGAGATTGCTCGAGCGGATACGATTGGTTAATGGCCGGGATAGAGGATTGTTCTATTGATAGGTTTGGATCGGGCGGCAGGGCCAACCTACTTTCAACTTCGTCGTTCAGAGGCAGGCGGGATGGCTTTTGATCGGCCAGCCAGAACAATATATAAGTCCTGACCATGATCAGAACGGTGATAGCGGCAAAGGTACCGTAGAGCCACGGCGCAATTAGTTGAACCGCTGCCAGCCAAGATTGCAAGATTTCGAGTTAGCCTGCCTTAGTTTTTGGCATATTAGCAGCAGCAATAGCTGTGCGGCGTTTGTTGCTGGCTTTTTGAAGAAATCCGCAAAGATCTTGCAGTGATGATGTCTGTTGGACATATCCGTCGGATTCAGCCATCAAAGCATTATCCTTTTCGCTTGAGCATAAGACGATCACTGCAGGCGCATTTGGCGACGACTTCAACGAACGCACTGTAGTGACGCGATCCGTCAACGACGTATCCACATCCAAAAGTATTACGTCAGGATTAGTCTCGGCGATCTGTCTGTGAATGTTGCGTGTGTCGCCAACGACTCCGGTGATTTCGAATTCCGGATATTGATCCAGCCAAAGCATTAGATTGACCAACTTGGCACAATCATGCTCGACAACGAAGATCTTGGTGCGCGGAAGCATGTAATTTTCTCCGGAATAATATGGCGATTAGCCTTTGTATTGGTTACGACGTCTCTAAGCTGCCAAGGTTTGCAAAAAAGGAATGAGAAATCCCTAACGCTGTCGGCACCATATTTGGTGCTGAGCGCTTGGCGGCAATGTAACGAGTTCCTTAACGAATGATACAAGTGTATACCCTTAGATACTGAAAGAGAACATCTCTATAGAGTCATTCAATATCTGATTCGATGGCATCGAGATCAGCAGCCTGCCCAGGTTTGCTTTAATTGCCAAGGGTAATAGTGGAGCAAAAGTTAATGCAAATATGGTTACGTAGGCGACACGTAGCCAATCTTGACACTAGACAGTAACGGTGTATATGCAGTGCGACATACGCTACCGCTAGTGATTGAGCCTATAAAATGTTGCTTCGTTTTGCCAAGCGACCAAGTTGTCCCGAGCGAAATGTTGTTTCGCGGATCGCCAATGTTGTTTCTCTCTGGAAGGGAGAGTGCCAGCGCCTCCATTGATCGTGGTCGCTCAGCGCATCTGACCATTTTGCACAATAGCTGGTGCAGCTGCGATAGAAGCATATCCTTTGCTTGGTACCTTGGCTGCCGTCAATTTGTTCAGCCCTCTTGCTGGCACTCGGGTTGGTTGCAACCAGGTCCAACCCTGCTTGGAAACGGCCAACCGTTTAGAGAATTCGAGATCATTGGCTTGTGGATAATCTGCTCGATAATGAGCGCCTCGAGTCTCTTTCCGGCGTAATGCGGACGAGGCGATCAGCTCGCCTAATAAGCGAATATTGGCTGCTTCGAGATATTGGTTGGATAGGTTCTGTGGGTGCGCTAGATATGTCTGAGCGCGCATGCTGCTGAGCGCGGTTCGCAGAGTTTCGCGGCTGCGCACTAAACCTACTTGTTCGTACATATCGTTTTTGAATTGATCCAGGTTTCCAGGCACCAACAACTGGTTGTCGCTCGCGTCGATAAGTGGAGAATCAGGTTCGGGCAGGGGCATGCGCACTAATCGCGGAGTAAGATGAGCAGCCACTTTCATGGCCATCACGCCAGCCTCTAGAAGTGAATTGCTGGCTAGTCGATTGGCCCCGTGCAAACCGATGGAAGCGCATTCACCCAGAGCATAGAGATTCTCGATTGTGGTTCGACCGACGAGGTCTGTCCAGATGCCGCCCATGAAGTAGTGGGCAGCCGGGCAGACTGGAATCGGTTCCAGCACAGGATCGATGCCGGTCTGACGACAGGCTGCGATAATATTGGGAAATCTTTTTAGCAGAGTCTCCTCGCCGATCGGTCTGCAATCCAGGAAAACGGAGGGACTTGGGCTTGCCAGCATTGTCGTTTGAATTGCTCGAGCCACCACATCACGTGTAGCCAGCTCACCAGCCGGATGATATTTGCTGGCGAAACGATTTCCTTCCTGATCCAACAGAATCGCCCCGGCCCCTCGCACGGCTTCCGAAATCAAGTATGCGGAAGATTTGTCGGATCGGTCGCTAACTAAGGCCGTTGGATGGAATTGGACGAACTCCATATCGACTAACCTGGCTCCTGCTCGGT
Source organism: Bryobacterales bacterium (assembly GCA_903970295.1). The sequence continues at coordinate 2,238 of CAJCHQ010001004.1, read as the reverse complement.
AAGCCAGAGCGATACCATCGCCGGTGGCGACTGCCGGGTTCGTCGTGCGCGCGAATACCTGCCCCAATCCACCTGTAGCAAGAACAACTGCCTTTGCCAGGACTTGTACTGATTCGTTCTCGCTGGCAAACTTGCCGCCGACACAACGCTCGCTCTCCACGATCAATTCACGGGCGAATGTCGATTGCAGAATTTGCAACGTGCCCCGCTCTGGATCCGTTTGTTCCAAAAGTCGATCAATTAAAGTAGACGTTATCGCTTTGCCTGTCGCGTCCTTATTGTGAAGGACGCGTGCGGCCGAATGACCGCCTTCTAGAGCAAGGTCGAAATTGCCTTCTTCTTTCATGTCGAATGGCACGCCGAGTCTGGCCAGGCAAGCGATCAAAGCATCACCCTGATCGATCACCATTTTCGCAGCGACCTCGTCTGTCAGTCCAGCTCCTGATTTGAGCGTGTCTGCCAGATGCCGGCTGGGCGAATCTATGGTACTGGATGCGGTGACTGCCGCGAGCCCACCTTGCGCATATGAACTGTTGCTCTCAGCCAAAGGGCCTTTGCAAGCTAAGACCACGCGAGCACCACTCTCGAGGAGGATGAGCGAAGTGAGCAAGCCCGCCAGCCCCGAACCAATCACAAGAACATCGGTTTGCAGTAATCTTTCTTCTAACATGATGGGATACCTCATAGCGCCATCTTCTCCAGCGGTTTAGAAAACCGTCCGGCATAAAATATCGTTACCAATTAAAAGATCGAAATCATGCGGTCGATCGCTTTACGCGCTTTTCCGGCAATGTGCTCGGGCACTGTGACATGAAAGAGGTCGTCTCGCAGTGAGCGATGAAGTTTTTCGAGCGTGATCATTTTCATAAACGAGCAGCTCATTTCGTTGTCGATTGGCAAGAAAGTTTTTTCCGGATTTTCTTTGCGCAAACGGTGGAGGATACCGATCTCTGTGGCTACCACGAATTTTTGAGCTTCTGAGGCGCTCGCCCGTTTCAGCATGCCCTCGGTCGAAGCTACTTTCAAAGTGTCTTCGGGGCGCGATTGAGCTACTCGATCGAGATAGGGTGTGAGGCAGCCGCATTCCGGGTGCACCAGCAATTCGGCGTCTGGATGTTCTTGCATCTTTTGGTCGATCGCGGATGGATGGATGGCCGAATGGACGTGACACTCTCCCATCCAGATGTGCATATTTTTGCGCCCTGTCATTTTTTGCACCCAGGAGCCGAGAAACTGATCGGGGAGGAATAGAATTTCGCGATCTTCTGCAATCGACTGCACAATCTTGAGAGCATTGCCCGATGTGCAGCAGTAGTCGGATTCAGCTTTGACCTCTGCTGTCGTGTTCACATAAGAGACCACGACCGCCTGCGGGTGCTCGGCTTTCCATTCTTTCAATTGTTCGAGATCGATCGAAGCAGCTAAGGAACAGCCTGCCTCCAAATCTGGTATCAATACTTTTTTGTTTGGGCTGAGAATTGCTGCAGTCTCGGCCATGAAATGAACTCCGCAAAAAGCAATCACATCAGCTTTTGTCTTCGCGGCTTGCTGCGAGAGTCCGAGTGAATCGCCGACGAAATCAGCTATATCTTGAATTTCGGGAATTTGATAATTGTGAGCGAGAATGACCGCATTTTTTGCTCTCTTGAAGGAGTTGATTTCATCGATCAATTTAGCCTTGGTATTTTTTCTTTCGGCGGTCATTGGGCTGGCGAGCCTATTCATAGAATTTAACTACCTCCAAACTCAAGTCGATATTTGGTGCTGAATGAGTCAGTGCACCGCATGAAATTGCGTCAACACCTGGAATCAGGTAATTGGCGATTGTGTCGAGAGCGATACCACCGGAGACTTCGATCCAGGCTTGTTTATTGATCAGCTTGACCGACTCCTGGACCATGGTGGGCGTCATATTGTCTAAAAGGATGGCATCAGCCTTTTCTGTCAGCGCCATGCCAACCTCTTCCAGATCCGTCACCTCCACTTCGATGCGTTTATCCGGATAAGCATGCCTCGCGAGTTGCACCGCTTTGGCCACACCGCCAGCGATGCGCACATGATTGTCTTTGATCAAAATCGCGTCAAAGAGACCGAAGCGATGATTCGTGCCGCCGCCTAGGCGCACCGCTTCTCTCTGCAGTTGACGCATGCCGGGCGTAGTCTTGCGTGTGTCCAGAACTTTGATGCCGCTGGCTGCCGTTAGTTCGACAAATTTTCGGGTGGTGGTGGCGACGCCGT
>CAJCHQ010001003.1 GCA_903970295.1 Bryobacterales bacterium | reverse complement strand
GCTGACTTTGGATCAACGCTATGCCATCTCTTACTGGTGGGCGTTGCTTTCTGTATTTGATGCTTCCGGCCCTGCCGTATTTGCACGAGCGATGATTCACGCGTATGAGAAAAAAGAAGAGGATGCGATTCGCAAATGCTTTTTCTCGGTTACTCGCGATGAGATGAATCACGAAGAAGTCTGCGGTCGAGCCATTCACAAGCTGACTCCCGGTGGTCCTTTGCGTTTCGAGCCTCAGACGACTCTGGGCAAATTAGCGCGCAACAACATCGAGTGGTTGTACTTCAACGGGTCGCGTTATTGGGATGGCTTCAAGAATGCCATCGAAGAATATCCGATTCCCATTCTTTTCAGCTCGTTCTTGTTCGGCGAAGTGGCGTCATCGACCCTATTTGCCAGCATGCAGGAGACTACCAGCATTCCTCTTTTCAAAGAGGCCTTCCGCAACATCGCTCGTGACGAAGGTCGGCACTTGAGCATTTGTTTGGCCGTTCTAAAAAATATTTTGCCGGCTCTTAATGAAGACGAAAAAATGTTGATCACCAAACAAATTCGGGCTGGTTTTATTTTTCTGTCGGGTGTGTTGTACGAGCCACCGGCTGAATTTTGGAAGTTGCCCGAAACTTTTATACCAGCCCAGCGCTTGCTGGAAAAAGAGGCGCGCTCTGCGGGTTTCGGCATTCTCAGTCATGAGAAGCGCAAAGAGAACTGGCGAACATCAGTCTTGCGCATGAAGCAAACACTCGATCCTTACGGCATCAAATTTCCGGCTTTGCCTGAGATTGGCATCGATGGCGAGACAGTCGATTTTGAAATCGGCCAGATCGTGCCGATATTTTAGAATCGGATGGCTAGACCCAGAGCCTTTGATTATCACGAGAAGCAGAAGTTGATCCTGGATGGCGCGGCAATTCTCTTCGCCGAGAAAGGCTTTGCCGGCACTTCGCTCAATTCGATTGCCCAATTTTGCAAAACGTCGAAGGCGCTTATCTACCATTATTATCAATCGAAAGAAGCGATGCTTTTCGATATGCTCTACTCTCATGTCAATCTGTTGCTTGATACTGCACGGGCGATTCTGGCACAAGAAATCGAACCCGAACAACAGTTGCGCCAGCTTCTAAGATCCTTCATGCAAATCTATGTTGCATCGCACGCCAAGCATGTGGTTTTGCTCAATGATTTGCACTGGCTGCCTGAGCTGCAACAAAAAACCATTCGCGATACCGAACGTAGTGTCGTCAAGATTTTTCGCGATCTGGTTTTTCAGCTGCGCCCGGATTTGAATGAAAAAACACGTACCGGTCTGGCCATGGCATTGCTTGGCTCAGTCAATTGGACGTACATCTGGTTTAACGAGGGTGGCTCGCTTTCACCAGATAATTTTGCCGATCTGGCTTCGACACTTTTTTTCGACGGCGTCAAAAAAATCGGCAATCAATAAATGCGGATGCGCTCACTTGTGTTCGGATCAGTTTAACTATGTCCGGACAAGCCTTATGAAAAGAGCGCTGGATGCAGTTTTGGCAGGCGTTTAGCTCGCATCTCGAGTTCGTGAGCCGTGGCCGCTACGACATCCTCAATAGCTTCCGCCTCTTTTTTTAAAGCCCGGGCTTCGCGATGGCGACCCGCAGACAGTAGGGCTGTCGTCTTGAAATGTAGAATCTGAGCGATCTCCAGGTGTGTGCGCGGAAAAACCTGTTCCATGATTAAAAGCGATTTGTCGTAAAGCGAAAGCGCTTGTTGGAGGTTGTCTGTCTCTTCCAATTCAATAGCCTGCTGCGTGAGCATTCGCGCTGACGTGTAAAGATCGGCTTTTTGCATCATGGCGACAAAGCCGGCTGTGAAGTCCATTGCTTCTTTTTCGTTGGCGGTGGTCTCACTGTCTAGTTCAAGTAATTCGGCGACATCGGCAAAAGCGGTTGCTGCTTCTTGAAAGTGACAAAGATGGCTGTAGAATACGGCCGTAGTCAGGCGGACATCGAGAGCCTGTGCTCTTTTTGGAAAGGTGAGCCGGAGATTTTTGTCCTTCGGCAGACGGGCTCGTTTTCCGAAAACAATGCGATGGGTGAAACTTAAAATCGTCTCGGCTTGTTCGGGCAGATCTAATTTGGTGGCAACGCGAGCAAGCGCTGTCAGGCTTTGAGTGACGCGAGCATCGTCGCGCGAGAAATATTGGCAGGCAATCTGGGCCGCTTGAGTGAGGTCTTCGAACGATTTTTCCAATTCGCTTTCATTCGCAGATTTGGCCAGGGCAAGCCCAGGTTCGTAATGGTCAAGCCAGGCTTGAGCCGGTTCCTCGGAGTCGAGACCGAAATATGATTGAGCCCGTGCAACCGTTTTGGCCTTTTTCTCGGCGCTGGTTAAAAGTTGCCGGAAATGGGTCTGAGTTTTTTTGCGTTCGGCTTGATTCGAGGCTTCTTTGAGTAATTGAGTCAGAGCATCTGCAGCTTCCAGGCTGGCTGTGGACGGCGTTTTCTCGGCGAGCTGCAGATTGGCAACCGCTTCGTCGATCAAGAGCAATGCTGCTTCGGTGTTGCCGCGTGAGCGAGCAATTTCTGCCAGACAAATCAAGTCACGAGCTTTATTGCCGCAATTGACGCCGGAGCGTTTGTCACGAATGGCGACTGCTTCTTTGAGCAGAGGTTCGGCCTTGCGGTAGTTACCCTGCTTATAAAAGGATTGGGCCAACAGGCTATAGATAGAAGCGATGCGGGCATCGGCAACGCGTTTTTCAGATTTCACCTCGACCAGCGCTTGTTGCAATTGCGTCTGAGCAAATGCGTAATCGGCACGGGCTAACGCGATCGAGCCTTTAGTGAAATGTTCTTCCCAGGTCAAGGTATCACCACAACGCCAGTTGCTTCACTAATACATGTACCCAATTAGATAAGCTCGTTGTGTTTTGATCTGGATAAGTGCAACCAGAGTTGGTTGTCATATGTTCGCCGGGCAACATAGTGCGGTTCGACGGCTCGGTCCGACGATATGCTGCGCTCAGCGGTGGTCCTTGCAGCTAGCCAAAAAGCCGCACCAAATAAGGCACGGCTTGATATCGGTTAGAATCAAACTCAGCTTTAGCCGATCTAGACGGCGACAACCCGTTTGATATCGGGCATTGCTTCTTTGATTGCCCGCTCGACGCCCATTTTCATGGTCATTGTCGAACTGGGGCACATGCCGCAGGCACCGACGAGATGCACGAACACTTCCTGGTCTTTGATGTCCACCAGTTCAATGTTTCCGCCATCCATCATGAGCATCGGCCGGATCTTGTCCAGTACCGCTTCTACTTGTTCCTTCATCTTTAACCTCGCATAATTGGCGCCGGAGCTATCCCTTAGTGTAGCAAACTGGTCCCTAACAAAGAGCGGCAGACGCTGCCCTTGTTGAAGTTTTGTCTTGTTTCGGGTTAAGGACCTGTAAAGGCTCGCCGTCTCCGCCTGCATTTCATATATGCTTTTGGGGGCTGACGAGACCGTCAGGACTGGCACTGCCGCGAGCCATCCCGAGCGGTCGCCGCGAAGGCAGCAGAAAACTTTTGAGTGGAGGACTGAGAGAAATATGGCAAGAGTAGCAATTAATGGTTTTGGAAGAATTGGTCGCAATGCACTGCGCGCTTATCTCGAGAACCCCGTTAAGGATCTTGAGATTGTGGCGATCAATGATCCCCTGCAGAACACCGAAGTATCGGCGCACCTGCTCAAATACGATTCGATTTTGGGTGAGCTCAAGCATGAGATCTCGCACACTCCGGATTCTCTGGTAATCAACGGCAAAACAATTCATTTCTCCGCCGAGCGTGAACCGGGCAACTGCCCATGGAGCAAGCACAAAGTAGACATCGTGCTCGAGTGCAGCGGCGTTTTCACCGACGCAGAAAAAGCGAAAGGTCACATCAACGCCGGAAGCAAAAAAGTCTTGATTTCAGCACCAGCTAAAGGCGAAGACATCACGATCGTAATCGGTGTCAACGATAAAGCCTACGATCCTGACAAACATCACATCATCAGCAACGCCAGCTGCACAACTAATTGTTTGGCGCCTCTGGCTAAGGTAATTGATGATGAATTCGGCATCGATCATGGTTTGATGACGACTATCCACAGCTACACTCTGGACCAACGTCTGCTCGATACAGCCCATTCTGATTTGCGTCGGGCGAGAGCCGCTGCGCTTTCGATGATTCCATCGAGCACTGGCGCCGCCAAAGCAATCGGTCTGGTTCTGCCTCACCTGAAAGGTAAATTGAATGGTTTCGCCATGCGCGTGCCCACTCCGAATGTCAGCGTCGTCGATTTGACCGCCACGGTCAAGAAAGACGTCACGGTCGAAGCCGTCAACGAAGCTTTGAAAAAAGCCGCCGGTTCCGCACTCAAGAACGTTCTTGGAGTCTCAGATTTGCCGCTTGTTTCGGCTGATTTCGGTGGCAACAAACTGTCGTCGATCGTCGATGCCGATTTGACCATGGTCGTCGAAAAGCGCATGGTGAAAGTGTTGTCGTGGTACGACAACGAATGGGGCTACAGCAACAGACTGGTCGAATTGGCCGGAATCGTTGCCAGCAAATTGGCAGTTAAAGTCTAAAAATAATTACTGAAGCTGGGTCCGAACGGGCCCAGCTTCTTTGTTTTTTAGTCTCGAAGAAGCAGGAAATAGTCAATGAAGAAGACAATCGTTCAACAGGGTGCGGAGTTTTTCAAGAATAAGAAAGTACTTGTGCGCGTCGACTTTAATGTCCCGCAACACGAGGATGGCGAGGTCGCCGACGATTCTCGCATCCGGGCGGCTTTGCAGACAATCAATTTTCTCACCGCAGCTGGTGCCCGTGTAATTTTAGTGTCGCATCTGGGTAGACCCAAAGGTCGCACCGAGAAGCTTACTCTCAAGCCAATTCGTGACCGTCTGGCTGAGCTGCTCAAGGAGCAGGGAACGTCGGTCAGCTTTGCCGAAGATTGTGTGGGACCCGAGGCTCTCAAAGTCGTAGACGCCCTGAAACCTGGACAAATTTGTTTGCTTGAAAATGTCCGCTTTTATCCGGAAGAAGAAAAGAACGATGCCGAATTCGCGAAAAAACTTGCCGCACTGGCTGAGGTCTATGTCAACGATGCATTTGGCACGGCTCACCGCGCTCACGCCTCAACCGAAGGTGTGGCCCATTGTCTGACTCCGGCACTAGCCGGATTTTTGATCGACCAGGAAGTGCGTATGCTCTCTTCTTGCGTGAACAATCCGACTCGTCCCTTTTCGACCATTATTGGTGGTGCCAAAGTATCTTCCAAGATTGGAGTTCTGGAGAATCTGCTCGGCCGGGTCGACGTAATGATTATCGGCGGTGCCATGGCTTTCAGCTTCCTTAAAGCCCGTGGTTTGGATGTCGGTAAGTCTCTGGTGGAGGACGATCGCCTCGATTACTGCCGCAAGCTCGAAGCCGAAGCGAAAGCCAAAAATGTCAAATTGATCTTGCCGGTGGACGTTGTCTGTGCAGCGGAAATCAAAGAAAGCGCGACAAAAACAATTGTGCCTGCGGACAAAATTCCGGCCGATCAAATGGGTCTGGATGTCGGACCCGAGACGTCAAAGTTAATCGAAGATGCCTTGAGTGCTTGTCAGACAGTTTTGTGGAACGGACCGCTCGGAGTATTCGAGGTCAAGGGCTTCGAAAAAGCCACTTATGCTGTCGTCGACCAACTGGTCGAATTGACGAAAAAAGGTGTCAAGACGGTTGTCGGCGGTGGCGACTCAGTCGCAGCACTGGCTGCTAA
>CAJCHQ010001002.1 GCA_903970295.1 Bryobacterales bacterium | reverse complement strand
CTATGTATCTTTCCAAAGGTAGCTGCCAAGAATAGAGCCACCACAAATGGTGATTTTCAACACCCTGCTAGAATCTGAAAATCGTGAAAGTCGAAATCGACATCATCCTGAGCTTCGATTGCCCGCTCAAACCATTCCTTTGAATTGATTAGATAGATTTGTGGGTGCTTTTCCCGGAGGGGATGCTCATAATAGAAATAGCCCCGAGTTGTCTCGGCGGGAAAGCCCGTCTCCTTTACTGATCTTTCAATTACGGCTTCGACGTCCACCGCCACGCGCACACGATCTTCGAGAGTAAGGCTGGTAATGTCCTTCATAATGGACATTCCTAAGACTATCCAAGAAATGTAACTTCCATGCCGACTAGTGGGATCGGGGTCGCAGCCGAGGATATACTCGTAGACTTCGCACACACCACGCCAGCCCAGGTGACTTACATCGGCCAACGCTATGAGCCGATGAACTGCGGGCAGAGACGAGTCAGTCGCGATAAGAAATCGTTCGATTAGTTCAGTCACTGTGCAGGTTTTCGGGTCTGTTTGCGCCCAAAACTGCTCGGAGTCCATGAGCAATTTCTTCAATTCTTCATGATTTGATTTCCTAGCGAAGTCCATCAGTCTGCCAGCTCCTCCACCATCGATTATCCAAGTGTAGCGTTTAAAACGTGCTGGCGCATGAGTGCGCATGAACCTCAGCTGTCTCTTGCTATTCGACCAAGCAGCCGCTCAGGGGTATGATCAGAGGATGCAGACAAAGAAACAACTTGTTCGCCGATACATCGCCGCCGTCCAAATCGGCGCAGCGGCCGGATAGTTGCTTATATTTGGATCCTTCGAGCGATTTATGAAGACTAAAGAAAATCAATATTTCACAGTGGTGATCGATAGTCGACTTAAATAGAAAGCGGTGCTGTTTGAACCGTGGGTAGCAAATTGACTTCCAATCCGCTTGTCGCACAAACCACGCGCCTGAAAGCTTGGTTGACGACAATATCACTATTGGCAGTGCTCATATATGGCATATCCCTCGGTTTTATGCTGTTTGTGTTCGTCTCAATAACGGTTCTTATGATTACGTTTTTGGTGGCGAGCAAGGAAAAATCCAAATTACCTGTTCTCATCATCGCCGCCCTAATATGTGCGAGTTTTGTTTTTTTGAATCAAAATTGCGCCATTCGTATTTTCGGTCGTACTTACGCTTTAAGCGGCGAAGGAAAATGGATCGAATTGGGTGGTCCATTGCGCTACCGATAAAGTCGCGAATCGCTCTCGCCTTGAGTAAGTCCTGAGCCGATTGATCGACTAGGTCGACAGTTTGCCACACCACGCCAAACAGATAATTTAGGCATCAAAGCACTCTTGCAACAGACGTTGCAGCGTACTTAAGGGGAGCGTCACACACTCTCCCTAACCGATGCGTCATTCCGACCCTTCGTTTCTGAGCGCAGCTGAAGTAGATCAGACCGCAGCCGAGATCTGTACAGCAAAGTTATACCGCCGAAGTCGCTCTGTTCTTGCCAGAGGTGGACACACAGGGTTCGGCAAGAGCAACGAATTTACGCTGGCAGTGACGAGCTTCTTGCAGCAGAACAATCTTTCAAGCTAGAGCCTCGAACGAGGAGACCGAAGGGTCCGATACATCATGTTCTTACCTGTCAAAGACTTTGTCCAATATCCCTCCGCCTAGACTATTCAAAAAATTCAGTAGCGCAGCTAGTCATGCCGAGTATAATTGTCAACGACTGAGCGAGAGGACTAGCGAGTGATTACTTTTATAAGTAATAGGTCAACGCCCTTTAATACTCCGAAGCGTCTACCGGCTAGCGCAATTTCGCTGCTGGCTGCGCTGCTGATAAGCTCGACGACTGCCGCAATAGCTCAGCGCAACGGCCAGGTGGAAGCAGGCTTACAAAGCGCGATGCAGATGGAGCAACGTGCCAATTCATCTGAGAGCTGGCGCGCTGCCGGAGAAACGTGGCTTGCACAAGGCGCAATGGTGTCGACCGTGCCCAACCATCAGGATTGGGTCAAAGACCGAATAGATACCACCCAAATTCCGCTGGCAATCTCCGTTCATAAGAGAGCCATTGCCTGCTTCGTGAAAGCTTATGAGCTGGAAGGTCAGCACGAAACTCCGCTCAGTCGCGATCAGAGCCTATCTCTGCGCTCATTGACTCGCGCGTATCAGTCTGCGATTCGTGTTGATCCGCGCAATCCTGACTGGCACTACTTATATGGAGAATCATTGTGCTCTAAAGGATGGTACAAAGACGGCAACGCTGAATTATCGAAGGCAATTTCGCTCGGCGGCGCAAGTGGTTCTAAAGCAAGTGCACTGGCTGCTCATATAAAACCGTATGTGCAGCATGAGGTAGCCGCAGAACAAGCGCTCACTAAGTACAACGCGAAAGTGGCTGCTTATCAGGCAGCGCATCCGCAGCAACAAAACTCGGCTGACGCCTGGAGCCGTGCTCGGGGGGTTAATACTGCTCTTTACTTTATGAACCGCGACAAATAAAGTCAAACCTGAGGTTTGGAAGCAACTGAAATATTTATGGGCAAGCAATGACGAATTCCTCAAAATATAATAGGTTTGGAATAATCAGCCTGCTAAGCGTATCCGCGCTTTCGATTTTGATGATGCCATCAATGCAAGCCCAAAACTACGGGACTTCGCAACCAGGAACGAGAAGG
>CAJCHQ010001001.1 GCA_903970295.1 Bryobacterales bacterium | reverse complement strand
CGATGCCCAAAAGCACATGCCCGGCTTGAATAGTTTGCACACGATTGACGTTGCTGGAAGTGACTGCGCGCACTTCTTCACCACGCCATGCCATTAGCTGCACACCTTCATTGGCAGCCAGTCGAACAAATTCATGAGCAGTCGCTCCCAAACCGGACACATCGAATGTGACCATGTTCGTTTCTGCTGTCTTCAAGGAGAGCCTCCGTTCTTGAGAAAGCAAGTCAGCCAGAATTTGAGCGTTGCCGTGATCTTCGATTAGTTGACCCAAGTTGTTTTTCAATGCATAAAGTGCGGCTGCGGCCATATAGCCACTTTGATGCAACCCGCCACCAAACCATTTGCGGAAACGGCGAGCACGGCTAATGAAATCTTCATCGCCGACCAGGATTGAACCGAATGGAGCGCCCAAGCCTTTGGAAAAACACATCGTCAGAGCGTCAGCTTTCGCCGCATAAGCTGCCGGACTGACATCGGCTGCGATGCAGGCATGCAATATACGAGCACCATCAATGAAGACAGACATCGAGCCGTCTTTGCACCAGGCCGAGACCTCTGCCAATGCTGCCAATGGATAAACACTGCCGCCATGAGTGCTGATCGAATTTTCCAACCAAACCAGCGTAGGCACAGCGTACGCATTGGTCCAGCGGGCCTTCGACTGCAGGGCTTGATTCAGATTCTCAACAGTGAGAATGCCGTCTGCCGTCGTCACTGGATTCAATGTCACTTTGCCAAGATCAGCGGTCTGGGCCGATTCGAAGAAGTTGATGTGATAGCTGGCGTCGCAAATGACTTCATCGCCCGGCTGGGTCAAAGCGCGAACAGCAACTTGATTGCTCATAATGCCGGAGGGCATGAACAGTGCCGCCGGCTTGCCGAAGAAATCTGCGCAGTACTCTTGCAAGGCGATTACTTCGCGGTCTTCGCCGTAGGCATCGTCGCCGACGCGCGCGTTGGCCATCGCTTGGACCATGCCCTGAGATGGGCGGGTGAGGGTGTCGCTGCGAAGATCTATCTTTTCCATTGGATACCTGCTGCCGCTAATCGATATTGTTCGAATATGCAAAATCAATTTATGGGCAGATTTTCGCCCAATTGACAAACTTTCGCAATAAGGTATTGGGTTGACGAGCATTTTTTTTGACTTATCAAAAAGGGCGACACGAGATGATTAGACCGCATCCACTGCCCGCCAAGGGGCGCTGTCAGGCGGTATGACCGCAAACCACCCTGTCGATGGTATTGAGAAGAGTCTCAGTTACGCCTCCTTATAAGTGCTTCATGTGCCACGCATATGCTCGTCCCGGTATCCCTTGGAATAGCAGGAGGCTTTAACCCGGCTCACACCATATATGGTGCGCGGTTGCGCTATTCGTCCGACTCTTAATCACGATAAATGTCCGCGTGACAAGCCGAATTAAATACAGAATCTGAAGGTTAAAATCGCAGATCATGCCAAGGCAACCAGGCACCGGCATCAATTGTAACTGTGCTGCCAGTGATATATTCCGATGCTTCGTCGACCAGGAAGCCAACAACCCTGGCAACTTCTTCTGGTCGTGCAAGCCTGCCCCAAGGTAGCTTTCTTGCAGCCGCGTATAATTCATCCTCGGTCATAAACTTACGCTCGCCAGGAGTGTCCGTCCAGCCAGGATGAACAATATTGACTCTTATTTTGTGTCCAATTAGTTCGAGAGCTGCGGTTCGTGCTATTTGGTCTACCGCTGCCTTGGACATGTTATACGCCATGCAGTTTGCGATCGGTAAAAATGCGTGTTGTGATCCCACCACAACTATACTTCCGCCTTTCTGGCGAACAATCATATGCTTGCTTACAGCGCGCAAGGCGTTGAAAACACCCCACATGGTTACATCTACTGTGCGGCGAAAGCCATCCATGTCAGCTTTGTAGAAAGGACCTCGCTCACTAAATGCAGCGCAAGTTACAAGAATATCGATTTGTCCAAGCTGTTCGATGCAAGCGGAAACCATCTCCTCAACGTCATTTTGATTGGCAACGTCAGTTCGAAATAGAAGAGCCTTTCCGCCCATAGAAAGAATCTGCGAGCGCGTTTCTTCAGCCGAATCATCGTAGCTAAAGTAATTCAGTGCTATATCTGCTCCTTGAGCTGCCAAAGACAATGCCACTGAGCGCCCTATTCCCGCGGAAGCGCCGGTTACAAGTGCTGTTTTGTGTTTTAACTTCATGTTTTCCTTTTCAATCGTCAATGGCAGCAATATTTTTGTCGATTTTTAATGATTTTAGCTAATACATCGCCCATTGAGCCGGCAGCGCATTTTTTAACCAGCTGTCAAAAGCACGAATTTGTATAGAGAGAGGCATTATCCGATCAGACGAGAGAGCTAGACCATGGTCGGGTCGAGGGTAGCGAAATCCTGACGGGCGTTGCTTTCAAGATACTTTTGGACTTCGGGACTGTCGGACACGATGTCAGTTTTTTCTCTGGCGGAAGACATCACTTTTAGAGCGAATTCGGGGACGGCGCTAATGACTGTGCCGATGCCTTTAACAGGACTCAAAGTACATTTTTGCCGGGCGAGGGTGCCGGGTCTTTCGAGGGTGGAAAAGCTGGTGTAATTTCCGGGGTTGGCGATCATAGAAGCCACGAGAGAGGGAGCGAAGGCGTGACCGATCGCATCGTTACCTTTGTCTTTAGCGATTGAGAAATAGTTCGGTACTTTCGTGACCGTATACGAATCGCCACCAGAGCCCCCTGGAGAGAGCCCCAGCCTGCCCAATCGCGCTGACTGTTCGATAGCATCTTCGCTATTGTCGCCCACCAAGGCGACCTGCCCGAACCGCTGAATTTCTGAAAGTTTCAGGGCATGATCGTGAGGGTTGTAGAGAACGTTTATGTGTTGTGCCGCCTGCTGGAAAGAAGGAAGTGCAACTTCGAAATCAGAGACGTCCACATCTGAGTGGGCGAA
>CAJCHQ010001000.1 GCA_903970295.1 Bryobacterales bacterium | reverse complement strand
TTTTTCCTCGGTTGACGCGTTGCTCCCTGCGGAAAATGATTCGTCGAGTGTGAGTTGGTTATTGTCAGTAACATCCAACTCACCTTGTTGCAGTGTGCCGTTCTGAAAGCTGTAGTTAACAAATGCGCTGATTGTAGAGGTCAGAGTAGAGCTCAGCGTGAAACCTCCGTCGGTGAGCGTAAAAGGCCAGCTAAACGTATAATTTGTATTTCCCGAGTCCAAGAATTTTCCGTGAATAGCTTGCTGCTGCGCAGCGACAACTGTTGTCTGAGTTGCCATGCTCGGCGTGGCTGTATAAGAACCCTGCACTATCAAGCTGGAGAAGAGTTCGCCAAGCTCAGGATCGGTAACCGTCACAACTGTCTGAGATCCAGTTAACGTGCTGGATACAACTTTGAACACGTGACTTGATCCAAGCACGACGGCACCCGGCGCGAATGTAACCGCTTGTGAAAAGGTAATGGACGTTGGTGTGGTAGTAGTAATCGAGGCCTCCTGCGCTGCTGTGAGCAGAAGCACCGACGGGGCAAGAACTGCCGAGGCAATATTGGTCACAGTGAGGGTAGCGTTGCTGCTGGTCACTGTCCCTAGTGAATTCGTGACAGTTACGGCATAAATAGCTCCGCTGCTCGCGGTTGTTAGAACCGAAGTCGTGTAGGATGCTGCGCTTGCGCCTGCGATCGGTGAACCATTTAGCAACCATTGATAAGTCGGTAAGGGTGACCCGGTGGCCGTCACCATAAACGTCGCAGTCTGCCCAGACTGGACAGTCTGGCTCATAGGCTGCGCGGTGATCACCGGTGCAGACTGTGGGGGAGTCACAGGAGATTCCGCTACCTTGCCTCCGCAACCTTGCAAGAAAAGTACACAGACAATCGCCAGTGTTGTGGTTATTGATAGCTCGATTTTCAACGGTGCATCCGATCTCTCGCACTACTACACGAGCGGAAAAACCAAGCTATACCAGTTAATATGAGTCGTCGTATGGCATGACGGCCCGGCCGATTCGTGTTCAAAGAACGTTTTCTGCCTCGGCATCTAACTATCTCGCTCCCGATTATCCCAAGACTTCCCCGTCGAGTCTAGGGCAGAAACGCATTTCCTCATGGTCGGTTATTTATCCGGCCATCGGAGCAGCCCCGCGCGCCGTCCCGCCCACGCTAGGTTTCAGAATCCCTGCTGTGGGGATGTCAAACCTTCCCCATTAACGTACGATTTTTGACGGTTGGTGTAGTGACCCCAAGGTGCCCGCCACCTGATTTCATTGATTTATCTTAAGGATCTGTGAAATGAAAGTCCGTCACCGAGCCAGATGTAGGCAGGTCAATTTAGAAATGTATCTCCGGCTTGTCACTCGACGCAGCAACCTCGTCTGGAACCGTCGTTGCTCTCGAAATTCGAAACCTTGCGTTCTCTGCGTTGTCGCCATTCACTCCATATAAACTTCCAAGTCAAGTGAAGGAGTGTTAGTTGGGCAGAACGTATGCCCTTTCATCGTCAGATAGAAAAGTAATTCAACACGGCTCGTTACACCCAACTTTTCGAACGCCCGGAAAAGGTAATTCTTTACAGTGTGCTCGCTGAGGCTGAGATCAAGTGCAATAGCCTTGTTTGTCTTACCCCTAGCTGCATGTTGCACAACCTGCAGTTCACGCGGGGTTAGCGCTGGAGAATCGGACGCGGTGACGAGATTCGGAGAGGGAAGGCACTTGAACACTTCCAGCAGATAAGTTGTCTCATGCCTTCCTGCCCAAATAAATCCCTTGCGCACGTGTTCCACACAGTCAAGAAACTCTTCCATCGGCTGTTCCCTAGAAAACGCTCCGCGCGCGCCGGCACGGAACGCGGCGATTACCGACTCTTGTGTTGTTTGATTTAGAAGCATAACGATGCTAACGCTTGGATAAGCGGAACCCATCGCATGCGCCAAATCAAACCCATTTCCATATTTTGATATGACCTCAGCGCCAACTACCACGAGCTGTACTTCGGAAGTAGATAATGTTTTGAAGAGCGAGTCCGCCGTCACTGCGACAGCCTCACATCCCTGATCCCGAACCAACGCGTTCGCGAGTAGACCACTACTCATTAAATCGCGATCTACTATCAACACGCGAAATTCGGATGCTGTATCTGGAGTGTTTGCAGGGACGTCAGCCTCAGTGATTACTCTCGAAGTAATTGAATAACTTCGCATCCGGTTACGAAAGGAAGTACCCGATGTGCTAAGCATATGATTACCTTCCCGATGAAGACTGCTGGATTTGAGTAAGAACTAGACCCTAGAACATATGCTCCAGATTCAACAATGCTACGAGGTCGATGTTTATTAGCTTGGTTTGCAAGGGGCAAAGTCGAACGGGCTGGTTCAAGTGACATCGTCTCCACTTTTAAGTGTGCAATGTCATAAGACAAATCCCTTCTGCTATCCACTTTACTTTGACCTGAAGATTTTGCAAGCGGCAAG
>CAJCHQ010000999.1 GCA_903970295.1 Bryobacterales bacterium | reverse complement strand
ACGTAAGGACGAATCAAAAGCTGAGCTTCGACCTGACCAACGAAGACCGAAGCCGCGTTCGAGAGTGCTTCCCCGCCACTGGCTCCCATCACTACTGCCACCACCCGCGCCACTATCTGCACGACCCGCTGCATAATCCCGAGATAATAGGAAATGCTGACCAGACTGGACACGAAAATAATTGTGGGCACGACTTGAAAAGCAAAAATGTGATCGGAACCGGGGCCGAATACTTGCAATAAGACCTCTGGTTTATTCACAAGCGGGCCAAAAACCATGCTGGCGCCGGCATTAGAGAAGTGGAGCAATTCTGTGATACCATCGCCCACGCCCAGAAAAATCTGTTGTCCAACCGGAACGCGCAGCACGAAAACGGCCATGAGAAACTGCAGAATCAATCCGGAAATAACCAGGCGCTTGTTGATCGCCCGCCGATTATTGGACATCAAAAAGGCGACGCCGAGAATGCCGACAAACCCAATTAAGCCGACCAACCGTGTCAGGTCATACACCGGCGCGCCCTCGCCAAAACTCAGGCACTAGTTTATTCTTTCGCCTTCTCTAAGTCCACGCCGATAAACTCTTCTCGGTGCATATCAATCGCTTTTGAGAAACTTTTATAGCTTGGCTTCCTTACTTCTATGCTGTGTGGACCGTTTTTGGTATGTCCCCAAAATAACGACCCGATCGCTGCACTGCCACTATCCTTGAGAGCGCCGACTTTAGCGCCATCGATATAGACATCGGCGCCAAGACAATCTGAACCGCCGTTAAGAATCAGATTATATGAGGCTTTCTTTTGTCCGCTCGTCTCGCAGTAAAGAATCAAAAGAACCAAGATCGTGATGCAGATCCAGATCCTGTTAGCGGCTGATTGCTTAGGTTCGAAGGTCATGAACTCCTGGTCTATTGCAAATAATCGGCTTTACTGGGACGTCTCTGAGGGCGGCACGGTTCCAGTGGGAGAGGCCGGTCGGAACTGGCTGGTTGAATTTGCCGGATAAAGACGATTGGGTGCGCCCAATGATTGCATGCCACTCTTAGCATGCAAACCGACGGCCTCAGCGGGGGCCGCTGGTGACTCGGCAGCAGGCATTTTCATCATCAGAGTCGGGCTCTGCCCGCCCGCGTGGGCATGGGGACTGGGCGCAGGTGCATAGACTGGGGTGGGTAATGTCGCAGGCGGTGCGGTTTGCGGCAAAAGCGGATTAATACGCGCTATTCCGTTGCCATCTTCGGTTTTCGATTCATCACTGGTTTTAGGCTTGTCCTCCTGCGCTGATTGCCCATGCAATTCGACTATGCCATTGCCGACATTTACCTTGACCACGGCTGGTTGCGCGCGCACCGCTGGTGGTGCAGCAGGTTTTTCCTGGGCCAGGGCACCATCGTCTTTTTTCTTCTGTTCGTGTTCAGAATCTTCTTTGGTCGGTTGCGTGGGTGCAAAGAAAACACCACCAGGAGTGGGATGGCTTTCGTAATATTGTTTGGCGTAATCTTTCCAAATTTTGGCCATGACGTCACCACCGGTAACGTGTTTACCCTCGATCTCTTTGTTTTCGTCGTTGCCGCCCCAGACGGCAGTACACATATCGGTGGTATAGCCTACGAACCAGATGTCTCTAGCTTGATCGGCCGTGCCGGTCTTGCCGGCAACCGGTCTGTCATCCAATTTGGCCATCGTCCCGGTTCCGTATTTGACCACGTCTTGCATGACGTCGACGAGCCTGGCCACGGGCTCGATCGGAAATACCCGATCGCGCTTGGGATCGAAAACCTCAATCACCTGCCCACGATTATTTTGAATCGTGCGCAACAACTGCGGTTTGATGGCAATGCCCATGCGCGGAAAAGTGGCATAGGCACCGGCCATATCGAGTGGTGTCACAGCCGAGCTGCCTAAAGCGAGCGATAGATTCGGCTCTAATTTTGTTGTAATTCCAGCTTGCCTGGCTGTTTCGACGATCGCGTCCATGCCCACCAATTGTGCAATTCTCACCGAACAGACATTGCGTGACAAAGCCAGGGCGCGACGAACCGTTATATTCCCATAAAACTTGTGGTCGAAATTTTTCGGCGCGTAATCAGGCAAACCGTAGGGTTGTTTGACCACCAGAGGTTTATCTTCAATCATGCTGTCTGGCGTCAATTTGCCCTGCATGAAAGCCGTGAGATAGACGAAGGGTTTAAAGGAAGAACCAGCAGTGTGAGGATTCGTAGCCCGATTGAATTGGTGGGTCCAGAAATTGCCGACACCACCAACCAGAGCTAGCACGGCACCGTCTTGGACCGAGACCGTGACAAGAGCGGCCTGCGAAACACCTTTAGGTGTTTTTTTCAAATCTTCGGTCAAAACTCTTTCAGCAGCATCTTGCGCCTGCGGATCTAGATTGGTGTAAACGCGCATGCCCTGTTTGCGCAATTCGGTCTGACTGAAGTGCGAGCGCAATGTTTCCAAAACAGCACTGACGTAATACGGATACTTCTGCATAGGGTTGACACCCTTTTTGAACTTGAGCTTTTCAGCTTTGGCCGTATCTGCCTGAGCCTGGGTGATATAGCCATATTCGACCATCTTATCGATGATCTCTTGTTGTCTTTCTATGGCCTTTGCGCGGTTAGCAATAGTTCCCAATTCGGACGGGGCTTTCACTAATCCAGCGAGAAATGCCGCTTGAGCGAGATCGAGCTCGGCCGCTGTTCGGTCGAAATAACGCGATGCCGCCCGTTCAATTCCGTAGGCGTTATTGCCGAAGAAAACCTGATTCAAATACATCTCGAGAATTTTTTCTTTGCTGTATCGTCTCTCGACTTCCCAAGCCATCAGGGCTTCTTTTACTTTTCGGTCGAAGGTGCGCTGGGCATCGGTGAAAAACAAATTCTTGACCAATTGTTGAGTGATCGTCGAGCCCCCTTCAACTACGTGTCCCTTTTGCAAATTGGCGATTGAGGCGCGTCCAATCGAGCTGAAATTGATGCCATGATGTTCGTAAAAGTGATGGTCCTCAGCCGCCAGCATGGCCTGCTGCATTTGCCCTGAAATCTGGCTAAGCGGCATTACCCGCCGGTCTTGATCGCCTTCGACGGTGCAGATCAAATGGTCATTGCGATCGAATAATTGAATCGCTTCGATCGGCTCGTATCTTTCCACCATGGTCAGATCCGGCAGATCATTCAGGTAGCTCCACAACCTGGCGCCGGCATATCCACCAGCAATAGCGCCGGCCACTACAATTGCCAGGAAAG
>CAJCHQ010000998.1 GCA_903970295.1 Bryobacterales bacterium | reverse complement strand
AACTACAAACTGCCTAATCCTGGTCCTTTAAATTTCATGGTTAATGACAATTGCCTTGCGGATAACAGCGGTACGCAAGTTGTGCGAGTAATCGTCACGCAAAGCCAATGATGGCGGAGAAGTATGAAAACAGCCTTGAGTGCTTGGGTGAATAATTTGTCGCTGGCGAGCAAAGGCTTGCTCTTGATCGCTCTTATTTTCGGCGTGCAAGTGATCGTCATTTTGTCATACGGTTTGATTGTCGATCGCGCTGATTTGCTAAACACTCATCAACATCACCACAAAGAGTTGATTGGCCGAATGAATTGGTTGTCAACCCTGATAGTCACATCCTCGCTTAGCTCTGTCGCCCAAACAATAACGGGTGACCCTGAGTATGGGGAAGTATTTGCCAAAAGCACTGACTCAATCGATAACGAACTCGAGCTGCTGGCACCGCTTGTCAAAGACAGCGCAGTGGAAACGCAAGGATTATTGGCAATAGCCGAGGACTGGCAGAAATTGAAAGGTCGGCTGCCGGTTCCTACCGACCGCGCGTCGTTTGAAGATTTGAAAGCGCTTCTTGACAGTGGCGAAATGAAAGTAATTTGGCGCAAACTCTTTTTGGATAGACGAATGATTTTGAAAGAGGAAACGACGTTGTTTCCGGTTTCTATCGCTGATCTGGATTCCAGCCGCCATCTGCTCAAATATTTGCTCAATGGAGTTGTTTTTATCGACTTTTTGATGGCGATATTCGTTTTTTACATTTTCATCGTTGAAATTGTTCGCCGGGTAGGCACCATCGCTGACAATTCCACGCGACTAGCTGGTGGAGTTCCGCTCAATCCACCACTGGCCGGTAGCGATGAGATTCAGAAATTAGATGGTAAGTTCCACGACATGGCAGCTCAACTAGCGGCTGCCCGATGCGAGCTGGAGGCTAGTGAAAAGCGGATCCGCACGATCCTCGGAAATGTTCCGACCGGCGTTTTGGTGATTCAGGATGCGAGCATCGAATTTGGCAACGTGGCAGCGGAGAAACTTTTCGGATTCGCTTGCGCCGATTTTCAAGGTGTCAACGTGAAGGACCTTTTCCTGGCTGCCGATCAGGAGGTTTCACTTTCTGAAAGCGTAGAATTCAGTCGCGATTCGTTTATCGAGTTGATTGGAAAGCGAGCTGACGGAAGCACTTTTCGCGCTGAAATTTCGAGCAGTGTGATTGCCTTTGCCGATGGCGAACGCACCCTGCTTGCAGTTAAAGACGTGACTGAGCGCTACGAACTGGAGCGCCTCAAGCGAGAGTTTACCAGCATGGTTTGCCACGATCTTCGCAACCCGTTGGCTTCGATTCGCCTCTTTCACGACATGTTGGGCAACGGCTATATCGGCGAATTGAAGGGACCGGGACCAAAGCTATTAGCCAATGCTGATAGATGTATTGAAAGTCTCCTGGCTTTGACCAATGACATGCTGGAGCTAGATCGCATGGATTACGCTTCGGCTAACTCGACTGACCTGGTTCTCTCTTGTCTGTCTCTGGATACGATTATTGAAAAGGCCGTGGCGTTTGCCGAGGGGGCGTTGTCAGCGAAGCAGATTCAAGTTGTAAGCACTCCTTCTTCCTTAGAACTGCAATGCGATGAACTGAAGTTGCTGAGAGTGCTCGGTAATTTGTTGACTAATGCTGCCAAGTTTTCACCTGAGCAGTCTATGATTGTAATTGACGTAGTGTCTAGCGAGGGTATGGCCAAGGTGTCTGTTACCGATAGAGGTCGAGGTATTCCTGCATCCATGCAAGAGGCGATTTTCGATAAATTCAAACAAGTGAATTTGAAGGATGCGCGTATTGGCAGCGGGTTGGGTCTGGCAATCTGCAAGAAATTCGTCGAGAGTCACGGCGGCAAGATTGGGGTCGTCAGTCAACCCGGCGAGGGGAGTACTTTCTGGTTTACTGTGCCAGTGTTCTCGAATGATGAAAATGTGGCTGTGTCCCTCGAGCAATCACTTTCCGAAACGGAAAATATGTCTGATGATTTGCAGATCAATCCCCTTGGTGTAACGGCTGTGAGAGAACAGATAGGTGTTCGCTAATGCCGAGGCGAAAGGTGTCGAGACATTCCAAGCGTGAAGCTGTAAGAAAACGCTCGGGGAGCACTTTAGTTTTGATCATAGCCTTGACGGCCACGGTTGGTCTGGCTGTGATTTTCTTTGGTTTGAAATACAGCCAGGAATTGGGAAGCTATCAGGAGGAGAAATCGGCAATCGAAGCAGCCGCTCTAGTAGCCGCTAAGGACTTGAGCCGAATTGTTTTAGAGGATGCCAATTTCGGCTTCATTGCTTTGTCTGATTTCGCCCCGGTTGGTCAAGGCACCGTTGCCGGTGACGGTTATGGCATGCCTGTTCAAGGCATCAACACTCTGCTTGCCACTGTGCGTATGGACATGATCCTCGCCGATTACATGCAAGACCCTGTCATGCGAGCGCTCGCGGTGCGGGATTATACAAATGCGATCGCGGCGCAAAAGAGACTAGTTGCTTACTTGACGAAGATCATCAACAACAACGGACAAGGCATTGATGTAAATGGTGTCACCGTATCTCCGTTGCAGGATGCCACCGAAGTTTACAAAAAGAACGCAGTGCGGATGGAAGGGAATTATGCCCAGCTCGTTCCTGGGTCCTTGAAGTTGACGTTGGGCTATGTGCCGAACTCCCAATCCAGTCGGGCCGCAGTGCCAATGCCGTCGGGCGTCGCGCAATTATCAGCGAGCCAGCAATCGGGCGGATTTTACATGCCGAACGTCGCCGTATTCTACAAAAACAAATATCCGCTGGTTTTTGGTGCGCTCTGTGCTGACGCAACTCTTGTCGAAGCAAAGTCATTTCAACAAAACCTGGGCATCAATGGGTCAATTCCGACAGTGGTTTTGGTGCAAGCGCAGGAGATCTATCACGATAAAGATATTCATGGTGAGGCTACACATACTGTGAGCATCGCATCCGCTGCCGAAGCCGGAGCGATTATCGACCGCAGACCCAACCCTGGATCTTTAACTCTGACATTCTTGAATGGTCCAATTTCACAAGTGCAAACTCTTGGTGACATCTTCAAAGAAAGTCAAATTGCTTCCGATCCGACTGATCTTTTGCAAACTCCATTGCAGGGAGATTATCCAGATACCCCACTTTCTCCTTTTAGTATAAGCCTGATCCCGGCCGCTAGCCCAACGCATCCGCAATTCGATAGTTTGGTCAGTGTCGGCTTTTATGATTGGTTGAGACGAGCTGGAACCAATTTGAACCTGACCCAACTGATGAATGTGTTGACCACGCCTCTGCCCTACTCAGGCAACGGACCGCAAGTGCTCTGTTTCGATGTGCAAACTGACGGCACGATCAAATGCACAAACAGAGCCGCGACCCAGACAAATCTGTGTGTCAGTCAGCGCCAGTGGGCGGCGATCAGCGGCTTAGGGCTCGACAGTGCGCAAGTAAAAAATATCAATACAACGCTGTACTATGATCTGCAAATAACTGATTTTACTTATCAACCTGGGCGCATCAACGGTGGAAAGCATGGCGGTGAGCCGCTGTCCTACCCAGGCATTATGAAGGCCAATCCGAACGCTGCCAATAACGTCGTTCAAACATTGTTAGAGAACAGTCAATTGATGTACAGATCTTTCTTGACGAATTCCGGTTCTAATTACGTGCGCCCGACCTACAATACTCCCGGAATTGCCTTCGATTTCACTTTTAGGCTGAGACAGAATCCGAACTAACGCGACACTTACTCTGATCGAAGCGGCCGCTCTTTGATAAACCACGCCGCTGCCAGCGCCACGAGTATCGTCAGTGCACCGAGCAAGAAAGTCAGATGTATGGCGTCTCCGAGTGAGTTCGCCACCGCTTTGTAGAGCTGTTCGAGATGATAAGGATCACCACTGCCGGCGGCTGCATATTTTTGGATCACCATACTCTTCATTTGCACGAGGCGGGCTGGATTGTCCACAACTTTAGCGACCTCAGCCGGCAGTGCGGCGACGAGGTTGGCACTGCTTTTCATGCCATCGGCGTAGCTCGCCTGCATGATTGAACCGAGGGTGGCAGCACCGATGGTGGCACCTATGGATCGGCAGAACTGGGATAGACCAGTGACCGCACCGAGCATGTTACGTGGGGCAGCATTTTGCAATGAGAGTGTGAATATGGGCATGGTGGCACCCAGTCCAGCGCCGATCATGACCAACAGCAAAATGAACGAGGTACCGGTTGAGTCAAACCCGTCATATCGTGATAACAAAAATAGACCGACCGCTGTCACGCTCAGTCCGGCCAATGCCAGGTATTTGTATTTGCCTAATCTGCTAATGAGTTGTCCGCTCGTGGCGCTCATGATTGACATTGCCAGAGTCATCGGCGTAAAGAGCGAGCCGGCTTTTGTAGCAGACACTCCAAGCACTGCCTGCAAGTAGAGCGGAGCGAAAAGTACAACTGCAAACATTGCTACTGACGCCAGAGCGATAATGACGAGCGAAAGTCTGATTTCTTCGACTTGTAACAAAGCCGGTGGCATGATGGGTTCGGCAGCGCGTAATTCCGCCCGCACGAAGAAGGCAAATGCACATATTGATGCGAAGAACAAGCCAAGCACAGGTGGTGCCGTCCAGCCGATTGCTGATGCGCTGGTGACGCCGAGCAGGAGAGGGACTAGAAAGGCAATCAGGCAAAATGCTCCGAGATAGTCGATCTTTCGACTTGCGGTGCTTGGTTTTACGGTCGGGAAATAGACTTGCAGCGCAGTGATCGCGAGCAGCCCGACTGGTAGATTGACGTAGAAAATCCAGCGCCAGGAAAAGGCGTCTGTCAGCCAGCCTCCGAGCGCCGGTCCAATCATGGAAGACAATCCCCAGACGCCTGCGAACAACCCCATGTATTTGCCGCGCTCTTTGGGAGGAAAAAGATCTCCCAGAGAAGAAAACACGCTTGCCATGATGGCACCACCGGCGATGCCTTGCAATCTGCGCGCGATAATCAATTGGTTCATGCCATCTAAGGGCACAGGAATTTGACCGGCAGCTCCGCAAAGTGCTGATGTCAAAATGAAAAACAGGGCACCGTTGAGCAATATCGTTTTGCGTCCGTACATATCCGAAAGCTTGCCGAGAATGGGAACAGCGGCAGTGGATGTGAGCAGATAAGCGGTTGTCACCCAGGCATAACGGTCGAAGCCATTCAATCGCGCGATGATCTGCGGCATAGCGGTCGAGACAATCGTTTGATCGAGCGCGGCGAGCAACAGTGTCAGTTGCAAGCCGATGATCGTGCCAATCAGTTGTCGCCTGGTCAGACCTCTCAGGTCTGTGTGAGGTGGCGCTGCCGAGTTGGCAGCTGTTGCAGACGTAGCGGTTGGGCTTGCATCTAATGGTTGAGTTTCGGACACGAAGATTCCTTTTAAAGGAGATAATTCTAGCGATTACTGAGGTACGAGCCTCAAAATAGTTTCGATTGTGTTTGAGCATTTTACAGGTCGCAGGTTGGAAACCACGATCAGGGCGAGTAAATGCCACGGGTGTGCCATTTACTCGTTGCCTGATCGTGATGCTAGCGTTCGCCGCGGTCGAAACCGCCGGCTCCGCCCGGTCCGAAACCAAATCCTGAACCGTGCCTATCGTCGCCGTCAAGGTTCAGAAAGCGTCTCATTGCCGAACGTTTTAGTTTCTTGCGCTGCTCTCCGGTTAAGGTTTCTGCAAAAGCGAGGGCACGCTCGAGTAGCATTTCGCCGGTCTTCGCTTTGTGCTCTTGCAGCGCTTTATGCGCGGCCTTTACCTTGTCTTTGTCGATGTTTTCCTGGGCCAGTTCTTGCATCAGTTGTTTGAAATATCGCTTGCCTTGCAGCATCGCTTCCATGCCTTCACCCATGCTATCCGCCTTGAGTTCGGCAATCTTTTCGACCTGCGCATCGGTCAGGTCTAAATCTTGCAAAAAGCCTTCGTAACCGAATCCGCCGAAACCGCCAAATCCACCCATGCCACCGCGTCCGTGGTGACCATGATGGTGTCCGTGACCCAGTCCGAAGGGCGGCATGTAGCCATGTTTGCCCGGTCTGCCTGCAAATGGAAACATATGAAACCTCCTCGATCCCCTTATCGGGCGACCGTCTTGAATGTTTTAGAAATTTAGGGTATTTTTAATATTGGCACCCCATTGTGAGGCGCCTCACTAATTACTGAGTGTACTCACTAAATTATTACGTGTCAAGTTTCCGCGGACCTGGAAAAAATAAACCTGGAGGCGACCGTCCATTCGGACGTGATCGTGATGAAGGGCGAGTGCGCGGTCGTGGGCGAGGGCCCTTCCGTGGTCAGGAGCGCGATCCGCGTAATGATGGGCATGAGCAGAATCGCGGTGAGCACAGAGAGCGCGGTGTATTTTTCGCAGGGCACGGCGCCAGTCCAACTGAGCAGGCAATGACCGCGTTGATGATGACGGCTAAAATGATTCATCGTTTCGCCGAATCTAGAATTGCGGAGCACAAAAAATTTCACAAGTTGTCGCGGCCGCGGATGGGAGTTTTGTTTATCGTGCAGCATTCCGGCGGAATCCGCATGGGTGATCTGGCAGCTAAATTAGGTGTTGCACCGCGGACGGTGACCGACCTGGTTGATGGACTGGAGCAAGACGGCTTCCTGCACCGAATTCCAGATCCGAGCGATAGGCGTGCCTCGATGCTTGAATTATCGTCGCTTGCGCAGAAAGAATTTGAACATATCGTATCTATGCGCAGCAAATTCATTGATGAGATCTTTTCACCGCTGAGCAGTGATGAGAAAGATACATTGATTTCGCTATTGAAGAAACTTCGAGAAGGACCTATCCGCGATCTGAATTGCGGTTTTGACGACCGCTCATTCGAATGACTGCAGACGTGGTTGGAGTGATTGTTGAACTTGTTCGGTGCCCGTTCCAGTTGGTGGAGCGGAAGGACAATGCATACGATCTAAAATCTGTTACTGTTTAATTTGTTGCCACACCCGTTCGTGTACGATCCTCCCGTGCGGGAAACATCTAAAAAAATGGCGTCGCCTATGTTTATTCTAAAGTCGCATCGAATCAAGCGCGCTTTGCTAGTGTCGACTTCTTTCGTGTTAATCGTCTTTTCTTTCTCATGGCTAAGCAGTTTT
This sequence comes from Bryobacterales bacterium, assembly GCA_903970295.1. Next base: position 4,681 of record CAJCHQ010000998.1, on the reverse strand, counting down.
GCCCATGCCGCTGAACCAGAAGTCTTGCCTTCATGGAACGAAGGAGAGTCGCGAAAATCCATAATCGAATTCGTCAAAGAAGTCACCGATGAAAACAGTCCCAACTATGTCAAGCCAAGTGAACGGATAGCCGTTTTTGACCATGACGGCACGCTCTGGTGCGAGCAGCCCATGTATACGCAAGTCGTCTTCGCAATCGAGCAGGCACTTGCTCGGATGAAGGAGCGCCCTGAGCTGAAAGAGATGCAATCGGTTAAGCCCTATGCAGCTGGCGATTTTGCTGCGAAAGAATTACTCACTGCCGAAGGCTGGATGGAGGCGATCGGCAGTCTGCATGCCGGCATGAGTGTAGAAAAATTCCATGAGATCGTTCAGAAGTGGCTGGCAACAGCTAGGCAGCCGCGCTTCAAGCAGCCTTATACGAGTTGCGTTTATGAACCTATGCTGGAAGTGTTGGCTTATTTACGTGTACATGATTTCAAAACTTATATTGTCTCCGGCGGTGGCACCGACTTCATGCGGCCGTGGACTGAGACTGTTTACGGTATTCCGCCGGAGCAAGTAATTGGCACCACCTGCAAGCTCGAATATGAGTTCAAAGATAATCAAGCCGAAATTGAACGCAAGCCCAAAGTAGAATTAGTCGATGACGGTCCAGGCAAACCCGTAGGGATCCAGATGTTTATCGGCCGCCGGCCAATCATCGCCTTCGGCAATTCAGATGGTGATTTTCAGATGTTGCAGTGGACGACATCAGCACCTGGTAAACGATTGGGCTTGATCGTTCATCATACCGATGCCGAGCGGGAGTACGAATACGACAGAAAGTCCTCGGTTGGCCACCTGGAAAAGGCATTGGACGAAGCCAAGGCCAACCACTGGGTCGTCATAGACATGAAAAATGACTGGAAAAGAATCTTTCCATTTTGATTAAGCATTCAGCTTAGATTTGCATCACTTTTGCGTCGGGCAGATCCAGTCATAGTATTCTTGACGACCTGAATCAGAGTGCTGCTATGCAGGTTAACGGTTCTAAAGCGATTGGAGCTGTTTGCGATGTCGGGGCGAAAACCGCCTTGAACATCGTCGTTACCATGCCTGCATACAATGCCGCCAAAACTTTGGCAAAGACCTTCGGCGATATTCCGCACGATCTCATATCCCAAATCATTCTAGTGGATGATTGTTCGCAAGATGCCACTGTTGAAATCGGACATTCTCTCAACCTGAGAGTGATTCGTCATCCACACAATGTGGGTTATGGTGGCAATCAGAAGACTTGTTATTTGGAAGCGCTTCGTCTGGGAGCAGATGTGGTGATCATGCTGCATCCTGATTATCAATATGATGCGCGCAAAATTCCTGAAATCATCGCACCTATTCTGCGCGGCGATGCAGACATCGTTCTAGGATCGCGCTTTTTCGATGGTGGCGCTCTGCGCGGTGGAATGCCTCTCTATAAATTTATCGCTAACAGATTTTTGTCATCCTGCCAGAATATTGTTTTGGGCACAAACCTTTCTGAATTCCATACGGGATATCGAGCATACAGTCGCAAGTTTTTGGAAACGGTGCCATTCATGCGCAATTCGAACGACTTTGTCTTCGACGCCGAAATCTTGTGTCAGGCAGTCGCTTTTGATTTTAAGCTGGCGGAGATAGGTGTAGAGACGCGGTATTTCCCAGAAGCCTCGTCAATCAATTTTTCGCGTAGTATCAAATATGGTTTTGGTGTGCTGCGCTCTCTCGTGCAGTATTGTCTGCATAAACGTGTTCGTATGCATAATACTTTATTCGAAAAGTAGTTATGTCTGTCAAGCATTCATCCGGACTTGAAAAAGTGCATGAACCGATTGATGCGGTTCTAAGTGATAATTCGGTTCCTCCGACTAAAGCACTTCCATTGAATCAATCAAGCGCTGTATTAGACCCAATTGCTGACTTGTCCTCTACCCCGGAGAAGGCAGACAAGAGCGATCCGAATAAAAGTCTCAGTGCGTTGGAGAAGGCTGCGTACGTGATTGCTTTTGCCGTCTTGGTTGTTGTTCGTATTCCCTCGATTTTAGGTGCCGGTAGGTTCTGGGCTGAAGAAGGTCCGATTTTTTTCATGAACGCCTTGAGCGCTCCCTGGTACCAGGCACTCTTTTTTAGCTACGGCGGATATTTGAATATCACTGCCAACCTGGCTGGGATCCTCGCTAAGTATGTAGTGCCACTAAAGTGGGCACCATATGTGACATCATTATTTGGCTTGCTCGTTCAGTGTTTCCCTGCCGTCCTTCTCGCTTTTAGCCCCAGTGCCTGGCTCAAGCAGCGCAAAGCGTTGCTGTTATCGCTTTTGATTCTCGGCACTTTGCCTGCCTCTCAGGAAGTCTGGTTAAGTTCGATTGGCAGTCAAGTTCATTTAAATTTGTGCGTCGCACTTATTTTTGTTCTTGAAGCAGGCACAGGAGCTTACGGCATATTTCAAAAAGTGATTTTGGTTCTTGCCCCGCTGAGCGGCCCTGGTGGCTCATTTCTCTTGCCTTTATTCTTTGCTCGAGCTTTCATCGATCGTTCGAAGCCACGCTTGATTCAAGGTCTCGTTCTGGCTTCGGCATCTGCAATTCAGTTGCTGTTCTTCTACCACGCTCAGGTGCGGACACTCGGCGTCAGTCCAATACTGCTCGTCAATTTATTCTTCGTCAAGCACTTGGTCGTACCCTTTCTCGGTATTACTCACGGGCACATGCTCGCGGCGGTGGTTCATGATGATTTGCTGCAGGCCCATCCATCAAAGAAAGTGTTTGTACTAACGATTTCTGCATTCGTCGGGTGGGCGGTAATTCTATGGCGAGAAAAAAAATCCGAGCCCTTCTACTTTTTTGTGACCGGACTGATTCTAGCCGGACTGGCTTACTTCGGTGCCCTCGACAAGCGAAGTGATTTGCTTTTTGCCCAAGTCGGTTACCGTTATTCTTTTGCGCCGCAGATCTTGTTCGAGTTATCTTTCATTTCGATCGCTTGTCTTTCTCGTAGAGTAATCGTTCGGGCTGCGAGTTCGGCTCTAATTCTCTGGCTTCTAGTCATAGCTCTGAAAGAGTTTTTGGTGACGCCGATTCTATTTGCACAAGGTCCAAGTTGGCCGACCGAAGTTGAAAAATGGCAACGCGATTCAAGTTACGTTCCGAAAATCTGGCCCGATCTTTGGCAGATTGATCTCAGCCATGTCGATAGACCGTCCGCACTGACAGTGAAAAGAGACGCCCAGTAATTCAATAATAATACGGCGACTTTTTCGTCCAGGGATTGGTCGGATAGCTTTTGTGCAGGATAGCGAAGGCCTCTCTGGAAAGGGCGCTTGTCCCTGAATCAGTTAAACCAACTTTTGTGGCGTGTATCGCCAAATGCAGTGCCTCCGGAATTCTTGCATCTTTCGGATGGCTTTTCGACCAGGCAATCACATTTGCCGTCATATAGTTCGGCGCAGTTTGGACTGACGCCAATTGAGATTGTTCCTTTCGCGCTTGCTCTAAATCGGCTGATGTCAAAAAAGCCGGTGCCGTCAAGTCTTTATCTTTGCGGTCAATTCCTGCTTCGTCATGACGCCACCAGCTTCCCATTGCATCGCTGTCATCAAACATACCGCCGGTTATAAACGGGCTGGCAGTGCGTGTTTTTAGCATCAAGTATGTTGCGGCAAAACGTTTTTCGTCGGCGCTTGAAGCGTTAATCACTGGTGTCAGCAGTGGTGCAAGCTGCGGCCACAGCGTTTTTAGCAAGTTAGAGACTTCATTTGTGATCGCCGCGTTATCCAGAACGACGGCGCGCGTCCAGACGCAAAAGGCCAGATGTCGCTTCAAAAGACCAGTGACTGCAGGCGCTTGTAGGGCTTGTTTAAGCACTGACAATGGCACAAACACATTCAATTCCTTGCCTGCTGTTTCGGTGAACAGCGGATTTAGTTGCGTATACTGATTCGACTTGTCCATTTTTGCTACATCATCCGGCACTTCTTCGATGCCGCCGAACGACGATATGCCTGCCGGGCCGGTCGCTGCGTCCTTCATGAAATCGTTCAGTGAATGGGCGAAATTGAGCCGCTGAGCAAGAAACAAATTGCGCGATGAAGGAGGCAAATTGGGACGGTCGATTACTGAATTCAACTTGGCCAGCGCTGCATCTTTCTTTCCAGATTGAAGCAGCAGTCTAACTTGGTTGTAGACAACAGTTAGAAAAGCAGGAGAATCAGGTGCAGTTTTATTAGCTGCATCGATCAGTGCATTGCAGTTCGGATCCTTTGCATCTGCTTTGATAATTGCGGCGACCAACCAGAGTGGCGACTTTGTGCTATCCCATTTACTGTCTGCGTGCTCTTTGGAGGACGCGTCATGGGTTTGCAACGTGCAGATCCAATCAGCGGCGTCTGTGCTGCAAAGCCCGGCAGGCAAAGCTTTGTAGTCTACTGTCAAGCCGTTTGTGTCCCAGGCAATTTTGTTCACATCGGTGAAGATTCGGCTGTAATCATCGAGATCCTGGCGAGTCAACTTTTTGCCCATATTGGCGTTCAATTCTTGCAAGCGTGGTTGCATATTGCAGTGTGCCTCGACGAATCCGAGCAAGTCTCGCAAATCACTGGCATGGGCTGAACCAGGCTTTTCTTCCAGCAGACTGCGAATTTGCTTACCGGCTTCTGCCAGAG
>CAJCHQ010000997.1 GCA_903970295.1 Bryobacterales bacterium | reverse complement strand
GCGTAAGGCATCGATAGAATTGATGCCCAGGCGATTCCGACCCCGATCATAGTCCACTGCAAGATGTTTGGATCACTGATGAAATAGACCGAGAGCAGACTGAGGCCACCCAAGATCAAGGCCGTGCTGTGGACCAATTTGCGACTGGTTAATTTGGCGATTTTTGGCAAAATAAATGCCACCAGAAAACATACGATCGAATAGATAGCGAAGCACCATCCAGCCCATTCTGTGCCTCTGTCGAAGAGTGGTGAACTTGGTCCTGGTGCCTTGAAAATGTGGTAGGCAGTGGTCAAACCGAAGAACAACCACATGCAAAATAAGCCAAGCCAGGTGAAAATCTGAACGAAGGCTAGTTGATTCATCGTTTTCGGCATGTCTTTGACTGCCTGGGGAATTTCTTTGACGACTTCGCGAATCAGGCCCTTGAAGCCAGGATGCATCGCCCGCTTGCGGTTGAATTCTGCCATGTCGTCGGGCGGGTATTCATTACTGAACAAAACCGTCCACAAAACGCACGCCAGATACATGATGGCGCCTATCTGGAACGAGTACAGGACTGTGAGCGGGACGCCGTTAGCGGCAATGCCGTTGACGCCGCATCGACGAAAAATGATCGGCAATGAGTTGGCCAACGTGGCACCGATACCGATGAAAAAACTCTGCATGATAAAACCAGTGGTGCGCTGCTCCTGGTTCAGTTTGTCGGCAACGAATGCGCGAAATGGTTCCATGCTGATATTGATGCTGGAATCAAGAATCCATAGAAGCGAAGCCGCCGCCCATAAAGCGGGTGAATTTGGCATAAAAAAAAGGGCGACACAGGCAAAAATCGCGCCTGTCAAAAAATAGGGTCGCCGCCTGCCCAGCCTCACCCAGGTGCGATCGCTCATGGCACCAATCAATGGTTGCACGAGCAGTCCGGTGATCGGTCCGGCCAACCAGAGGATCGGCACCTGATCGGGGTTGGCCCCTAATTTGGTGTAAATTGCACTCATGTTGGCAAGCTGCAATCCCCAACCAAATTGAATGCCGAGAAACCCGAAATTCATGTTCCAGATTTGCCAAAAATTCAGTCGCGGTCTCATTTGTTACACCGAGAAGATGAGCTAGTTTAACAGTGCGGGGTGGATTGACCGCCCTTGACTTGCTCGAAAAACCAAATCAGTCCTATCAATTACGGCGATTGCTCTTAGTCTTCGGCGCCAAACGCCGGCAACGATGGCGAAGAATATGAATAAATCATAGATGTTCTCTGTTTCGGCGCTCGGACCGACATAGATTAATGTCGCGCGCTCGTGAGCCGAATACAATTGGCTGAGTATCCCAGAGACATCCACACCATCGCTTCACTTTCAGTGAGGGAGTTTTATGACCACCACGACAAAATCCGAAACGCATCTCTACACCACGCGCATCGACATCCCGGAAGGGACGCGCACCAAAACCATTCAATTGCTCAACAACACTCTGGCAGCCGCGCTTGACATTTGGAGCCAGACCAAACAAGCTCACTGGAATGTCAAAGGAAAAGACTTCTACCAACTGCATCTTCTTTTCGATGACATTGCCGAAGTACTTTATCCTCACATCGACCTGATAGCTGAGCGCATCACCTCGTTGGGTGGCGTTGCTCACGGCACCGCTCGCAATGCAGCCGCAAATTCTGCGTTGCCTGAATATCCGAATACCGAGAAAATGGCTGAAGAAGATCATATCAATGCTCTGGCCGACAGACTCGCCGCATATGCCAAGCACGTGCGTGAAGGCGCGAAGAAAACGGACGAATGGGAAGAACAAGACTCCAACGATCTGTACATCGAAATTTCGCGTGCAGTCGATCAGAAGCTGTGGTTCCTCGAAGCCCATCTTCAACGTCACCGTTAAACCGCATCAATGAAATCCGAAAGCACGGCAATTTGCCGTGCTTTTTGCTTCATAATAAACACCGGCAGCCAAAAGAAGATTCCAACGGAAAGCCAAATCAATGGATCATGCCTACCCATTCCACCTAGCTGAATTCGTTCTGAAGCACTGGGATCAGGAAGCGGTTACGACAAGCGAATATTTTCATTCATTGCGAGAAAGGTTCTGCTTGCCGACGGTGGAACAACTGGAGCGGATAATATCAACTTGCTATCAGGCCAGTTTGCTGACCGAGGAACACCGCCCGGTTACTTTTCGGCTCATACTCGGACCGCCAGATTGCTTTCCTGTGGAAGACGGACCGCCGACAGGTCTGCATCGATTGATGTTCACTGAGCCGCGTAGCTTTACTTCTCATGAATTAAGAAGACTTTCTCCAGCAGCCTCATTTCATCGATCTCTGATTGGCATTGATAAAGACAATGATGGCAAATTAAAAATCTGGGGAGTGCTTCATTCCGGGCCGCGTTGGTTACGCGCTCTGCAGGGCGGGCGGGGATCGGCACCGGCTATGCCACCAACTCTGGTGATAAATGTCAGCGGAGCAGGACATATAGAAGTCTGTCAGGGCACGCAGACGATCGGCCAACTGAGCGATGGACGGGTTTTCGGACCCTCGATGAATGTCTTCAATTCCAAGTGGTTAGCTGAGCAATTCGAGGGCGTGCGAGCCGAACATATGCGCGCCCACAAAGAAAGACGCTCCCAGGCGAGCTCACCCTGGGCCGATCTCGATCCCGAGTTGATCAAATTCATCGGTCAGCACATGATCAAGCGAATCTTTACGTCGATTCGTACATTTCAACACGGTGGCACGGTGATCATAGTGCCGACCGATCTTGGCCACCAATTGCTGGATAAAAATCCGTACTTAGCTTTGAAATACAAATTTCACGACAGCGAACCACGAGCACGATATCGCACTTTGATGATGAATTTGATGGACGGTCTGGCCGAGTATGGCGGACGGCATGCGGTCAAAGAAGACGTCACGGTCTTGAGCTGGGCAGACTACGAGACGATCACCGAAAGTACTTTAGCCAATCTCGACGAAGCAGTTTTCGAGGTTTCGCACTTGATTGCACATTTGTCTGCCGTCGACGGCTGTGTTTTGATGACGAAAAAATTTGAATTGCTTGGTTTTGGCGGCGAGATCTTTTGTGAGGGTAATGAAGTGCGCGAAGTCGCTCGCGCGGTCGATCTCGAAGGCGAGGACGTAGTGCTCGAACGGGTCGAAGGGGTTGGCACTCGCCATCGCTCAGCTTACAGGCTTTGCAATGCCTTGAAGAATGCTCTGGCTTTTGTCGTGTCGCAAGATGGATCAGTGCGTTTCGTGCGTTGGTTCAAAGATCACGTTACGTATTGGGATCACCAGGCAACTACAAGTTCCTTCGATTTCTAGCTCTTAAATTGGTTCGGATCGTCATACTGCTGGTAGTCGGATCCATCCTGTGGCGGCAATGGTGACCCATCAGGGTATTGTTGTGACGGATCATATTGTGATGGTCCGGCAAATTGGGAGGGAAATGAAGGAATTGACCCGTCCGGCGATTGTAATGACGGATCGAATTGGGGCGGTCCTGAGTATGAATAGGGCGGTTGCACCGGTGCTTGCTGCCACTGTGACGGATCGAATGGAGGCGTCTCGGAAAACTCGTAGGGTTGTGGTGCGAATTCAGACTGAGATTGCCATGGTTGCTGGAATTCACCTTGGTAGAGCGGGGGCTGAGCAGCAAAGTAGTTCGGACCATAACCACCACTGCCCAATCGTACGTAGGTCCCGCCGCGACCCGCAGCGATGGACAAACCGCCACTGAGTAGACCCCTGGCTAAGGCGCCCAGTCCCTCACCAATTCCCGAAACCGCGCTGCCGATTTGTTCGCCGACAGATGGTTCGGAGGGTTGCGGGTAATAAGCACCTTCAGGTGGCGACTGTAACTGAGGAGGCGGCGTTTGCTGTTCGATGGGGGGCGGGAGCTCTGTCTGTTGTGAATACTGTTCTGGTGGTGGTGCTGGAGGCTGCTCTTCTGAGGGATAAAACGGTGCAGGTGGCGGGGGTGGCGGTTGCACTTCCGACTGATACGTGGGCACCGGCTGTGGCG
>CAJCHQ010000996.1 GCA_903970295.1 Bryobacterales bacterium | reverse complement strand
TCATCGGGAACGCCCGGACCCTGATCACAAATGGCAATTTCGAGCACGCCTTTTGTTTCCCGAAGCAAGACGGACACTGTACCGCCCTGGGGGGAATAGCGAATCGCGTTAGACAACAAATTGATCAGTAACTGCATCAATCGACTTTCGTCAGCAATGGCTCTGCACGGCTTTTCAGAGAACCTGAGTTTGACACCAGCATTATTTGCCAATGTTTGCACTTCACCTAACGCTCCCTGAATAATCGGGGCGATAAAAGTCGGAGCGAGTTTAAAATCCATCGTCTTTGAATGCGTGCTTTCGAACCGCAGCAAATCACTAATCATCTGGATCAAACGATCAGCTGTGCGTTTGCAAGTCGCCAATTCAGCGCCGGCATCGGCCGAAACTTCTCCGGTATGGCCGGCTAACACTGACTCTATTGCCTCATCGATGGCCGCCAGGGGACTTCTTATATCTTGCCTGATCATGGATACAAAGTCCTCTTTCAGACGTTCTACGTTCTTTCGCTCGGTGATATCGCTGACCACACAAAAAAGACTGCCGTCGACAGCAGACCACAAAACAGACCAATCTGAGTCAATCTCGCGCCGATCGGCCGTTAATAGTCTGAGTTCGAACGATCTGGGCTCGTGAGTTTTGCTGGCGGCATCGAATTCATGGTCGGCGCGGGCACAATCTGCCGGCGCCACGACGTCGAGAAAAGACCGGCCTGATAGTTCTCTGGGTGAATAGCCCAACAATCTGGTAGCAGAGGGATTTGCATATTGAAAAATACCAGAACGATCGATCGAGCAGACCAGATCTGCTGCATACTCAAAAACGGCGCGCTCGCGCGCAAGCGAATCTTCAATTGCCTGATCGACGCTGTGAAAAACAGCGTCTAGCTGACTGAGTTCGTTGTTTCCTGGCAAAGAAGGCAGCAAGTCCTCTCTATTAGCCATTTTGGAAGCATTGATCATTAATACCTCCATACGCAACCGCAGTTCCTTCACACACCAGAGAGCAACAAGCGCAGAAGCGGCTATTCCCACAAGAGCAGTGACCAAAAGAATGAAATTGAAAGTCGCACGATATTGAGATTCACTTTCTAGCTGTACGTCTCGCCTGGAAGACTCGATATTGGTTATTTCAGACAATGTTTGCACGAGCGTGCGACTGAGCGGAATTAATTCATTTTCGGCTGAATCAAGAGTTTTCCAGCGCGCCTGCTTATCTGCGGAGTTCCGGGAGGGCTGCCTGCGCAGTAGATTTGCGTAGTGAACGAATAAATCGATTAAAGCTTGCGCTTCATTATGTAACTTGGGGCCGATCGTGGACAACTCAGAATCTGAGGCAACTGCTTGTTCCAATTGCCTGAGGCTATCTTTTTGCGATTCGTTCAAATCTAGATGTTCAGGTCGGGCGACCAGATCGGCACCTGTGGCACTGGCGCTGACAATCAGGGTGGCTTTCTCGGTTAGCACTCCTAGAACATCGGTGCAATGCTTAATCACGGCTTCAGATGAAGTTATTCTAGAAAGCTGATCGTGGGTTGTACATGTAAAAACGATCAAGGCGCAGGACAAAACCAATTCAAAAGCCAGTGGCAAACAAATGACTAAAAAGACTCGCTTAGTGAAAGTCAATTTCTTGCCTCAATTTCTAATTCATCAGGGGCTTCAAAAGTTGGAACCGTAAACCAAAAGCGGCAGTCTCCAGCACCCGTAATTTCCGCACCAATCTCTCCGTCGTGCGCTTGCACCAGGGTTTTGGCAATCACCAATCCTAAGTTGTTGCTCTTTGGAGAAGTTTCTGTCGCCGGTGTTTTAGTTTGATAGAATTTCTCAAAGATCAAGTCTGGATCGTCAACTGCAAAGCTCGCACCACTAGCGGTGATGCTGAACTCAACACTGCTCTCTCGCGCCCTTATGGAAACGGTGACTTCTCCTGGAGTGCGCGAGATTTTAATCGCCTGCCCGATTAGATTGATGAGAATCTGCACCAAACGGCGTTCGTCAGCTAGTACGCTGGCATCGCTATTGAAAAACACGATCTTGATATTGGCATTTTTAGCCACCGCAGCCGACGATTGTACAGCCAGATCGCATACATCTAGAGCACTAACACAACCAAGCTGTAAAACGAACTTGCCTGATTCGAGCTTCTCGAGTTCGAGAAGATCACGAATCAAATCCATCAGTCGCTCCAAATTTGTTTCTGCGCCTTTAATGGTTTCCGCTGTGACGGGGTTTAATTGACCGTAGGCACCAGCCTGCAGCAAAGCAAAAGAACTGGATATAGCGGAAAGCGGAGTCCTCACATCATGACTGGCTACGGCCAAGAGCCGTTGCTTAGCGCGGGCAACGGCAAGACGTTCAGTGATGTCTCGGGCGATACAGTAGAATGCACCATTCTCTGTTTTGCTGATCCTCCATAAGAACTCTTTATTTTGACCGTCACCACATTGAACCACCGTTTCAAACTCAGTTTCAGTACCACGCTTGAGCTGACTGAGCAACGGCGATACTTTTGCCGCATCTTCTGCCGGCAAGAGTGTGAGCAGCGAGCGTCCCAGTAGATCATCAGGCGCAAAATGCCAGGCTGAGATTGCCGAAGCTCCCACCGCCTTGAAACGCAGTTGTTTATCAATAGAGCACAACACATCAACAGCTTTGTTTAGAATAGCCAGCTCTTTGGTATGTCTTTCAAAAATTTGAGCGCCCGTTTCATGCAGAGCCTGATCTAAATCGGCTAACTCATCGTCCCCCGGGAGAGGAGGTCTAAGCGGCTTCCGCATGGCAATGTCGGCGGCGTTGTCTTCAATGACCCGAAGACGTGAAAGAATATTAGTAATGAATGCGGCCGCCATCAGGATGGAGGTCACTGAACTGGCCACCACACAGCTAACTGTGACTGTGATGATAATCAGCCGCCACTTGTTTATTTCTTCTTGAGCGGTAACTGTCAAATGAGCATCTGCGTCAATCATGCGCTTGGAGAGAGATGTCACTGCCGGCACAGCGGTGAGCAATTCAGGACCTATAGCGACTAGACGTTGCCTCACTGGAATTGACGGATTTCGGCTAACGAACTCTGCTTTTCTAGCAAGCTCCAGAACATCCGCGAATACGGCATCAGCCTTGGCAATCGCATACGCAACCTCAGAGCGCAGATCTGCTACCGAAATAATCTCCGATTGACTTCGACTGAGTCCCTCTGCCAGGCTTCTCAAATCAAGCGCCGGGGCAGACGGTATAACGATTGACAAAATTTTCAGCAAAGCAGAGTCAATCGAATTGACGGCCATCTGATAACGTAAAAGCAAACTCTTGGAACGGACGAAAGTTGATGACACGTCTTCGGTGTGAACCAGCAAATCACCCAGTGCCACCAGTTCAGCAATCTGAAAAGCAACAGGCACAGAGACCATAATCATCAACTGTTGCCATACTCGCAGCTTCACCCTGGAGTGCTCCGATGCTCTAGCGGGCAGATTCTGTCTGGAGAATATCGCGCAAACCGTACTTAGGCAAGAACTACTCTTGCTTTTGCTCGGGGTTGCCGATCTTGTAGCCCATTCTGTGCACAGTCTGAATGATCGAAGGTTGACCGGGAGTATCGATTTTGTTGCGCAAACGGGTAATGCAGACTCTCACCGTGTCAGGTGAAGCCATAGTGTCAGAGTCCCAAATTCTATTCAACAGAGTTTCGATGCTGAATGGCTCATTCCGGTTGCGCATCAGAAATTCAAGTAAAGCAAATTCCTTGGGTTGAAGTTTGATCTCTTTACCTTCTTTGAAAACTTGATGCTTAGATGGCTCGAGAGCTATGTCTCCGACTTCCAAAACCAGCTCGTAGGTTTTGTTGAAACGTCTCAGCAATGCCCTGACGCGCGCCGATAACTCACGCATGTTGAACGGTTTCGTCAGATAGTCATCGGCACCACTGCCAAGACCGTCCTCGATATCGACAATGCCCGTTTTGCCTGTGAGCATCAACACAGGAGTTTTTGAACCACTGTCTCGAAAACGTCTGAGGATGTCGATACCATCCATCTCTGGCAAGGTCCAATCCAGAATTACCAGATCGTACTCAAAAAACTTGAGTTTCTCTAGAGCGTCTAAGCCCCGCGCTGCCTGTTCGACTACATGATGCTCAAGCTTCAACCAGGCAGTTAAATTCTTCAGCAACTCCAAATCATCTTCGATTACGAGTATTTTTGACATTCTGATGGCAATTGACTGCTCCATTGTTACACTACCACCCGCATAGCACATGACAATAGTCTGCATATCGAGCTGTTGTGACTGAAGCTTGCATAAATTGGCAACCACGCTCATCAAAACGGAAGTGCTGAAAGCAAAAGAATCTCGTAATTAGTTAGGCCAACCCCAAGCCGATGGCAGTCCGCTAGCATGCCCGGTAGTCAGCCCACCGTCGTGAATACCCGTGTTGATGTAGTGGTCAGGAGTGAATTCAAAATACGGGGGTGGTCCATCGCTGCCTTCATCTCCGTATATAACTTCGGCCTGACCGCCAGCCTGGGCGACGAAACTATCCAAATTGGTTTGCGGTAACCCTTGATTTACCAAACTACCGAAACCGGCAGCCGGCAGATAAGTAGGTATTTGCTTGCTGGTGGCATTGCTGGTGACATTAGCACCGACACCCTGAGCACCCCGGCCGGTGTGTGACGATGTACGTCCTGCCTGCCCTTGGGAAGCGGCAGTGGTATCAAAGGTTCTTTCAGCTCTGGCAGATTGTGTAAAAGCGCTCAAGAAGATGGCTGTTGATAGTAAAGTGATCGTTCTATGTAGATTAGTCATGTGCGACACTCCGGGCTTGGAAAGAACATGACGCGAGTCTATGTAGGATGCATTACCAAGACATTACCAAAAGGCCCCGCTAAAAATAATGCAGATCAAGTTTGGCAAGAACATTCGGTGCAGGACGGAAAAGCCCGGCCAATGCGCCATACAAATGAACGAAACTGCCCACTGAGACGCGAAAAAAATTCCGCCGTTGCACAAAAATTCTCGCCATCTCATAAGATGGGGCGTCATCACAAGCAAATTGCTTCGGTAATAATTTGGTAATAAAACTCCGCTAATGTAAAAGCGTTGAAACCACTCACTCACGAAGATTGCTCTTCCCAGTGAGATGCACAACCAACGACAGAGCGAATGAGGATCAATATTATGGAGCATCAGAGCAGAATTCGAGAGTTTCTCTCACAAGTCGGCAGTCAATCAAATGGTGCGGACTCCCCATGCTTCGAGTTACTGCATAGCAATCTACCGCCCATGCAAAATCCCTGGCTCAATCAAAGAGCAGAGTCTATGGAAAGTATGTTCGCCAGATACGACGATTTTGGTGTTGGCCTGCCACCAATGGAACAAAGTTACTAAGAACAGCCATTCGCGCAGATTTTCTCTCTGCATAGAACTGAACAGCTGATATCGCAATTACAAATAAGACCAGGAAATTGTTCGCGACGACGGCAATGCATGTGACGCACCGTCGCCATGCGAAAGCAGAGCGATCGCTCCTGCGCGACCACAAGCGTTACGCGGAACTTTGGAACAAAGTGATGTTACACATGAGCAAATATTTGTCTAGGACACATCGCTGGCTTCTGGTGGCATGCTCTCTGGCAGCGCCAGTCTGTGCCACTCTGTCAGCATCAGCGGCAAGTGCACAATCCTATTCTACAGCGAGCGCCACACTGATCGCGGATGCCGGAGGCGGTGCGACTTACATGTCACAGCCGTCGGCCTCATTCCAAGATCATCACCAGAATTACTGGAACGGCAATCCGCATGAGGGCACAGAGGAAAAGGCTCTCACGCCGCAGGAAGAACAAGGGCAGACTCCGCCCGATCAGTTCGGTCCAAATCCATCTTATGCCGAGATGACAAATGGCTCTAACGCTTCGCAAACTGCACAACCTGGCCCGACTACCTCCAAACAGGCGCAGGGAAGCCAGAATGATCCACACCCCCAAACTGTGCAAAAAGAATTCACGATTTACCCGAACCCGATGCTAAACAACTACGGGCCACCAACATCACTCCCTTTTCATCACTGGTTGCCCTGGGAAGGAGCGCCAAAGGAAGTCAGCGGCGGACTCAATCCAGCCTTCACTCAAGATCTGTCACCGTGGGTTCAGAAAGGGGCTCCGCATTCAGATCTAGTCTCCAACATGAGTTCTCTCACGGCTGCCAAACGGCAAGCAGATGAAATGCTCACGACCAACTTTCACAGTGCGCTCGGGCAGGCACAATCCCAAGTTCAAGCCGCCGGAGAAGCGACACATGCTTCCGCGCAGGCACAGCTGGCCGCCAACCTGCAAACAGTGCAGACATATTTGATCAACGTAGCCAACGAAGACGCCGGTGCGCCGGCTTCCACCGCAGCCCCGACCAGGACACTGCCGCAGGCGATCTGGATGGTCCAGCAGATGTACAAGAACGTGTTTATTCCGATGGCCGTTTTGCTCATCCTGCCAGGCGCGATCTTGACCCAGATATTTGCCATCGCCAGCGGTAGCGGACTTTCATCATCACAGGATGAAAGAAATCCCTTCACCGGTATTCTGCGCGCGACGGTTGCAGTGTTCCTGATTCCCGCTACCCAAGTGATAGTGAGCTACGGGATCGACATCGGCAATTCAACCACATACGAGGTGACAAACTTTCTGAATGCCGAAGCGATTATGAATTGGACACAGCCGATGCTCAATCCATATCAGGGCATGACAGCGATGCAGAAAGAAAATGCGCAAAAGGATCAGTCGACCGGAGCGGCTCTGATGGAGACAGCTTTAGGCACTGTGCAAATGCTTCTGGGCAACGCGCTCATGGTCTTGGCCGCTTATCAAGTTGTACTGGCTTGCTATCTTTTCTTGTTCGGTCCTGTAGCGGCGGCATTCTTAGCCTGGCCGGCCAGAGTCGGAAATCTGTTCAAACCGGTTTTCTCACAGTGGCTAGGGGGGTTGATCAATTTGGTTTTGTGGCGCTTTTGGTGGTGCATCATCGTGCTTGTGATGACTACCCGTCTGCAGTGGCTGCAAGAGCTCGGTCAACCCACCAACGGTCCCTGGGAGAAGCTTGTGTTTACAGCCTTCACAGTGATGCTGGCATACGTGCCATTTGCCCCGTTCGATTTCCGCCCAGGCGATCTGGTAGAGCAAATTTTACAACAAACCAATGGTGGTAACGGTAGCTGACAGCGCCGTCCCTCATCCCCGCATTACGCAGAGGTCCAGAAGAATGAACCAATTTAGTCCGCAAGTTTGCACAAAACTGATCGACAAACTGCTTGTCGCATTTGGACTTCTTCTCATTTCAGCTACCGGAGCCTGGGCCGATCAGCCGCAAAACGGCGCCACACAGTTGGGTCAAGGTATCACTCTGCGCCAGATGGATATCGAGTTCGCAAAGCACTACCCGGCGTTCACCTACATGCTGCCCACTCAAGATGGAGGCATGGACGCCAGGAACGCAGATGGCACTGCTCAAAAAGGATTTTTCAATCCAGCAACTGTGCCTGGTGCCGGTCCCTTCGGCACTCTCTTCCCGCCCACTCCAGCTGCAGCGATGGGCTTCCAGACCGACAGTAAGTTGATGGAAGGGCTCTTAAAAATGGGCGTCCCCGGTGTGGGTGGTTTCAGCGGTGACGTGAATTCTGATTTGAAAGACACGATGCAGAAATTGCAAGCCGGCACCGTGACTGCCAGAACCACGCAATTTCCCAGTAACGCCGGTAAAGCCGCACAAGCACAATGGCAAGCGCAGGGCACTGGAGCTGGTAATGCCATGGGTGAAGCAGCCAAAGCCCAGGCTTCGGCTGCGATCAATTATTGCGCATCATATCTCGATAATTTCACAGTCGAACAAGGCAACATCTGGAATACAATCCGGACCAATATTTTTGTTCCGATCGGCATTTTATTGCTTTTGCCGGGAGCCATTTTGACTCAAGTAAAAGCGATTGCGGCCGCCGGTAACCCAGTGATTGAGGAAAGCAATCCTTTCGAAGGCATTTTCCGATCGGTAATTGCCATCTTTCTTGTCCTCGGCAGTAACTTGATCGTCAACTATGGCATTGATTTCTCCAACAGCATCATTTTGTCTATCAGCAGCGAGTATCAAATTTTATTCGGCACCAACATGTATGCCGACGCCCTGGCTGCAGAAGTGAGGGCGTTTCCAGTGCGCGGCTTACAACAAGAACAGAATACAGGCTCGCCACCTGCATGGGCGCCAGGTCCAATCAACAGTCAAGCGACATTCGAACAGCAATTTATCCAAAACACTGACCCGACCCGGGTTGACGAGGCAATGCCGTCAGGAGCAATGGCCTCGCGCATGCTCTCGTTCACTGGTAACGCCGGCATGACAGCGGCCTGGAACATACTCTGCGCTATGCAAATGATCTATCTGCATTATCTGCATCTCGTAGGTCCAGTTGTGGCCGGACTCTGGGTGTGGCCGATCAAGTCGCTCCGAGAGGCCTTTGGTAACTGGGTAGAAGGTGTGATCACGGTCTGCTGCTGGAGCCTCTTTTGGAATACCGTGATTCTGCTCATGGCTTGTTTCAAAGGCGTGGACACGACCGGCACAATTATCCTGTCAGCTTTGAATTTTCTTACTACTGCGTGTGTGCAATTTGCTTTCGATTTTGCCGGGCTCGTCAAGGCAGCTGGTATGCAGGCCGCTCAGCAGGCACAACAAGGTGCTCAATCAGGCGGTCAGGGCGGCGGTGGCGGTCAAGGCGGCGGCCAGGCATCTAGCAAGGGCGGACGCGCGCCAGGCAACGGCCGCGGTGCCGGTCCACATCATGTAGCCACTCATGGACTGGACAGCAAACATGGCAATCTGCACCAGGGTCCACACCAGCCTCAGCACTTGACCGCGAATCCTGGTCCCCATCCCACCAATCCGCATGCCAACGCAAATCCGCATGCCACTGCTACTGGTCACGACCCCAACGCCGTCAAAGCCAGCTTCTCGTCCAGTCAACTGAATGGAATGCTGACACCGTCAGCATCTTCCTTTAAAGGGCTCGGTCAGGGACCGTTGACGCACGAACCACCGATGTATGCACAAACAAAATCTGGGGCAAACGCAAATAAGGCGCATGAAAGCCAATTCAAGACAGGTGGCAAGGAGAACATTGGCCTCAAATTCGACAATGAGGGGAAACTGTCTGGCGTCTCTCTCAACTCCGGCGGCCAACCGCAAGCCTCCTTCAATCATGGCGATCTAGCGAAGACCGGCACTCAGACGCAGATTTTCCCAGGGGGCAAGTTGAGCGTCGAACACAACGCCGAAGGCACCAAGGTCACCGCCTCCTTCGACAATGGCCGGACCGAATCACTGTCAATGGACAAAAACGGCAATGTTAAAATGTCGAGTAATTCAGGACCGGAAACTGCGGCTGGCAATGCCATGTCCCGACCGGATTCGAGTTCGATCGCCCTGCCGTCTAAAGATGGCACCGCCTACATGTCCAAGGACGGATCGCAATTGTTCGTACCCAACAAGAGTGGTGGCTTCGACAGCCTCAATATGGCAGGAACCAGTGGGGAGGGCAAATTTGAGCTGGGTAATCAGTCAGTGAGCTTCTCGCACGAACAGTCGGGCAAAGATTTTACTGCCAATGCTTCCTTTACTGATCATGCGACCGGTGCCACCCACTCCGCGGCGGTCTCGGGCAATGAAGAAAACGGGCAGGCGAACATTCGCGCTACTGACGAGCACGGCAATCTCAGCCGCACATCGTTCTCGACCGATGGGACGACGTCCAAATATAACTCTTTGGACGCTCAGGGACACGTCACCCAGACAGATAGCGTCGGTCCCACTGGTGGCAGCAGTCAGTACTTCGGGGCTAACTCCGAACCCATCGGTGCTTCCAAGTGGAGCGCCAACCTAGAAGGCAATGGCTACCAATCGAGCTTGTACGACAAAAACAACAATCTGCTCGCCAGCACAAATCATCAGGACCTTGGCAATGGTCTCAGTCGTGATACCGTCAGTGATGCCAACGGCCATGTGCGTAGCATGCAAGAGACCCAGACAAACCCTGACGGCAGCAAGCACACGGAGTCGAACAAGTTTGCAGAGGATGGCTCTAAAGTTAATTCAGAATCAGCTTATTTCGACAAACAAGGTAATCTGACCGGCGCCAATTTCAGCAGTTTCGAAAATGGACAAAAGGTATCCGAAAGTTCGATCGCGCCGAATCCGGATGGCAGCGGGTTCACCGCCAGAGACACCCACTTCGACACCCAGGGCAATGCCGTCGGCACCACGATGTCCAAATTGGATGCAAATGGCTTACCGGTCGGCGGCCAATACGAATCTGTGCAAAATGCCAGCTTCGGTACGAACACAGAGAATCATGCGCAGTCGGAATTCAACGCGCAGCCTGTGCAGAATTTCACTCACCCAGACTCCACCGCACCGTCTGGACAGAACGTCCATCCGAACTCAGAAATGCCTGGACAGAACACCGGCGTCGGACCGCACACCGGCGTTGGATCCAACGAGAGCACGACAAACAACAGCTTCCAGTCGCACGCTGAGGCCCTGGGCAAAGCCGCAGCAGCGGACCGTTCTCAGATGTCAGCACTGCAGAACTATACAGGTATGGACGCTACGCATGCAGCACAGTTCGCCAGCGCAGCTGCCAGCAATAACTTCGCCGGTGAAGCCAGCGCTCTTGGGGCGGCTGCCAGTTCCAGCCCGCAGGCGATGAGTTCGTTAGAGCACTTCACCGGCATGAATGCGACTAACGCGCAGCAATTTGCCAGTGCCGCTGCATCGGGGAATTACGCAAACGAGGCGTCAGCACTCGGTGCGGCTGCCGCTTCTAACCCTCAGAGCATGCAAGCTCTCGAGAATTTCACCGGCATGAACTCCACTCAAGCTCAGTCCTTTGCCAGTGCGGCTGCCTCCGGCAACAATGCCGGCGAAATGCAAGCTCTGGCTGCCAGCACCAACAGCATGCAGGCTCTCGAAAGCTTCTCTGGCATGAACGCCACTCAAGCTCAGTCCTTCGAAAATGCCGCCGCCAACAACAATTATGCCGGTGAAGCATCAGCACTCGGTGCGGCTGCCGCCTCTAACCCTCAGAGCATGCAAGCTCTCGAGAATTTC
>CAJCHQ010000995.1 GCA_903970295.1 Bryobacterales bacterium | reverse complement strand
TGCAGCAAGCGAAAAACTCGAAAAGACGCACGGCCACTGTTGGAAATATCCAGAGAATCTCTCACGCAGGTTAGACGCCTTTCTGACAGTTTCGGTCGGATTAAGCTTTATACCATGCGATGCTGCCACTGGTGCCGCCTTTTCATTCGTTGTAAAGCGAGCAATCAGATATCCGAGTAGGCTTCAGGCTCGCTACACCGCTATCTGCCCTGCTGGTGGTCCTTTCGAAAACTTGGAATCGTTGCGAATGTGTGGTCGGACGCATCCGGGGTCATATATTAGTGATAATATTTCTCAACTAGGAATTTCTGGAGGTCGTAGATGAACGTTTCCGTTCGCGAATTGTCGCGACATGAACCAGAGCCGGGAACGAGCGTCCGCACCAGAAAAATTGTGCTGGCCGGCAATCCGAATGTGGGAAAATCCGTAATTTTCAATGCCCTGACCGGACTCAGCGCCGACGTCTCCAACTATCCGGGTACGACAATCGATATTGCCCGCGGCAAACTGGGAGCCGACGACATAATCGACACGCCCGGTGTCTACGGCGTTTCCAGCTTTAACGACGAAGAACGCGCGGCCAGGCGAATCATTCTCGAAGCCGACGTGATTGTGAACGTCATCTCAGCTCTCAGCCTCGATCGTGACCTTTTTCTCAGCATTCAATTGATCGAGATGGGCAAGCCAGTCTTGCTCGTAATCAACCAGTGGGACGAAGCCGAACACCGCGGCATGCGCATCGACATCGACATGCTCAGTGAACTGCTCGGTGTGCCTGCTGTCACCTGCGTTGCCGTGCGCAAAGAAGGCATCGACAATATCCGCGACAATGTCCACTTAGCCCAGCCGGGGAAGGTCAGCGCGGAAGTCGAACAGCTTCTGCAACCTCTGCTCGATAAAAATATCGATCAGGCATCGGCACTTTTAATTGCCGAGGGTGATGAACCAAGCGCCACCACTCATGGTGTAGAGCCAGAGCAATTTCGAGCAGCAATTTACGGATCGCGCCGTTTGCTCGTCAATGAAATCGTCGAACAATGCATAACGCAAGACACTCAGAAGTTGAGCACATCGATCAAACTCGGTCGTTTCCTGCTCCATCCTATTTACGGCACGATTATTTCGATCGCAGTTTGTTATTTCATCTTTTATCAGGTGCTGGGCGTTTGGGTAGCCGGCAATCTCGTCGATTTCACCGAGAAAAAGACGATGAAAGTTTACTTCGAGCCAGTGGTGCGAAGAATCGCAGCTAATGTGGTGCCCTGCGAAATTGGCGTCGGCGACAAAAAATTTGACTTCCCCAACGGCACATTACAGGCTCCGGAAGAAGCAAAAACTGCTGATGCGGCGATCAAAGAAGTGCCAGCCGACACGGTCACTTTCAATTTCTGGAAACGCCCGAGCATTATGGCCGCAATCGGCAATATATTTGTGGGCGAATACGGGCTGCTCACACTCACCGTCACTTATTTGCTGGGATTGCTTTTCCCTCTTGTCTTGGGATTTTACCTGGGCTTGTCTTTGTTGGAAGATTCGGGGTATTTGCCTCGATTGGCGGTTCTGGTCGATCGGATGATGAGCAAAATCGGGCTAAATGGAAGGGCGATTATCCCTTTGATTCTTGGTTTGGGCTGCGTGACCATGGCGACAATCACGACAAGACTGCTAAACACTCGGCGCGAAAAAATCATCGCAACAGCATTGCTTGGTGTAGCAATTCCGTGCTCAGCCCAGCTCGGTGTCGTCTCAGGTACATTAGCAAGAGTTGGTGGCATCACGGCTTGGGCAGTGTATGGCACCATCGTCGGCTTGATTTTAGCTTTGACAGGCTTGCTACTAAATATGGTGCTGCCAGGAAAATCGACCGGACTGATTATCGACCTGCCACCAATGCGCATGCCGAGATACGATAACGTGTTGAAAAAAACCTGGTCGAAATCCATCAACTTTCTGCAAGACGCAACACCAATGTTTTTCATCGCCGGTTTCGCAGTAACGATTGCGCAAATGCTGGGTCTGCTGGATCTATTCATCAAATTCCTGCAACCAGTGACAGTCTCCTGGTTGCATCTACCGAGCGATCCTCGAATCGCAACCACATTTATTTTAGGCATCGTGAGAAGAGACTTCGCTTCATTCGGATTAACCGAAGTGCCGCTGACACCAGTACAAGCCGTGACAGCGATGATTGTGATCACGCTTTTTGTGCCTTGTATAGCCACAGTCGGCGTAATGATCAAAGAGCGCGGTCCAAAGATCGCGCTGTCAATCTGGTTCGGCTCGTGGGTCGCCGCTTTCGGCATCGGCGGCATGTTGGCTTATGTACTGCCGCCGCTATTTAAATTCGTCGGAACTTAAGCCCTGCCTCTTCACTGCGCGGCTTTGTGTTCCTGAGCGTATAGATTTTGATAATAGTTCGCTTCGTCGCCGCGTCCGTTCGCTTTCAAAAATGCGGCATAGCGCAAATACACTACATCAGCTCCTGCAACCGGGGTCGATTCATCGGCACTATCTTCCAATGTTTGCTGATGGATTTTAATTGCCTCTTGAAAGGTCTCGTCTGCCTTTTGATAGTCACCGGCGCTCGCGTAAGCTTGGGCCAATTTCGAAACTTCGGGAGTATATTCATTCCAAGCATTCGAACTAACGTCGTGAGAAACTGCAAATTTTGCATCTGCGATGTGGTTGAAATTAGTGGCGTTGGTTTGAGCTTCATCAGCCGATTCGGTGTAGCCTTCCTGCCGTAGCGCTTTACCGAAGGCAGTAAGCGCGTTGCCGCGCAGGACATCGTTAGCCGGATCGGCAGGGTCGAGGATTGATAGAGCTTGCCTGGCAAATCCATCAGCAGAAGTGGCATAGTTAGGGCCTTTCTTGTTGTAGAAATTAGCAACAGTCGTAGCCATGTCAGCCGTTGCCGTCGATGATGAACCGAAAACCTCGGAAGTAAGTCCCAGGTTTCGGAGCAGATCGTCTTCGGAAGGATTGCCTTTTAGAGCTTTCGCTGCTGCGGCCTTTGCCGCAGCCGTTGCCGCGTCCTTATCAGAATCACTACCTGGCCCCATGCTGTTGGCATTAGATCGCGGGGCATTAACAGGCATATCATTTCCGTCCTGCTGAGCGGCAACCTCCATATTCAGTGCTTCGTAGGGACTGTAAGTCGAGTCACCGGCATCTCCACCGCCAGGCTGTGCCTTAGTCGAGTCACCGCTTCCAGCTCCTGCTGGTCCTTCAGTGCCTTGCTTTGGACCACCGTCGGTCGCCGGATCAGAGCTGGATTTCTTGAGTGGAGTCGCAGGCTCTGTTGGATCGCCGGGAGGCGCCGGATCACCGCTGTCAGTCAACTGCTTTATGCGATCGTGCAAAGCAAAATCTACATTGCCCTGGCTCTGCTCAAACTGCTCGTAACTTTGGAGTATCGGAAGGAGCGCCTTGCTGTTGCGACCGTCCTGATCTTCGACCATCTTAATCGCCATCTTATAAAGACGGTCTGCGTTTGCGGGGTCTCCGTTTTGTCCATCCAAAGCAGCGAGTTGGCTGATGTGACCTGCCATCACATCCGGTGCCGCACCATTTCTGGCATCAGCGAGAAAGCTCTCCTTCAATTGTGCTTGCTGCTCGATCAGGGCTGCACGTTTTTTCAATTGTTCGGCACCTTTGGTGTCACCTTCTTCGCCTTTGAGCTTGGCATATTTATTCAGGATGTCAGGCAAGTCATCATCAGCATGACGCGCATCAGCGATTTTTACAGACCGAGCAAAAAGTTCATCAGCGCCTTTCAGATCGCCGGCTTGCTCACGAGCAACGGCTTTGTCGGCAGTTTTTTTCGCCATCGGCACACTGTCCGCGCCGTACACACTGAGTATCAGTGCTTGATCGCTGTCTATGCGATGAGCGGATTCAACTCTTGGAGTCCAATGATCAATTTCTTGAACCATGATCTTCACCTTACATGTGTGTCGTTGCAGAGATGGTGGGCGAGGGGACTGAGTACTAGAGGGATGGGGAAGGAAATTCGAGGTCAGCCCCATAGTCAAGAGGAACTTTGGGCTACAGTTGAGCGTTGGAGCCTGTGCCTCTCGTGAAGAGGGTAACAAAGCCTTTGTCAAAACATGTTTCGAATTCGTTAAATGGAACGAACGACGAAATAGCGCCCGCGCCGCAGTTGGAAAGGAACCGACAGGGTGGATGCCCAGGCTTGATGGCGGCTTTCCGCTTTATTGCGGGCTGACAGTGGCGCTCGCCCCGCTCGGAGCCGTGATAGTATAATTTCCAATGACGTTATGGCAGGCGTCGCCAAGTGGTTAAGGCACCGGTTTGTGGTACCGGTATGCGGGGGTTCAAGTCCCCTCGTCTGCCCCATATTTAGCGCTAGCGCTTCGAGATTGCCGCCAGTTGATTCTTTCGACCGGCGGCTTTTCTGTTATTCAGACTG
>CAJCHQ010000994.1 GCA_903970295.1 Bryobacterales bacterium | reverse complement strand
CAAGGGCGGCAAGGAATGGGAGAAGTGGGACAAGGCCATCACCGAAAACCTGAACCGCATCAATGCACGCTTTAATCATCATATCGCTGGCAAAAATGTAAGCGGCCAGAGCTTTTTTTCCGGGCGTTTCTGTTTTATCGGCCAGTACGGCCGCTTGCCACGTCATCAATCTTGACGCCTCTATATCTTTGGCCATATCAGCCATCATGAAACCGACAGCTTGATGCTCCGCGATCGCTTTGCCGAATGTTTTTCGTTCATTGGCATAACGCACGGAGTGATCGAGAGCAGCTTGGGCCACACCGATCATACCTGCAGCGCAAAGCACTTGAATGTGCAATCGAAGTTGCGATTGCCAAACTTCTCGGTTAGGCGCTTTCAACTCGGCGCTCGGCAGCAGGACGACATTGAGCATATTGACCGCGTGCACGTCGGCTAGTTTGCGACCGATATCCTGCACTTTGGCCGCCACACTGACTCCAGATGTAGTTTTGGGCACAACGAAGTAACGTTTTTCATTCGTGCGTTCGTCATCAGCCGCAACCACATACCACTCGGCGATCGTGGCATTGAGCAATCGCTTGCAAACGCCATTGAGCACATACTCGGAACCCCGCTGCGAAACTTTCAGCCCGGCTCCGCGATCGGCGAAAACAGAATCGAGATCGATGCCACCAAAAACAAGTGAGTCGGCAAGTGGTGCCAAATATTGTTTTTGCTGGGCGCTGTCACCAACCATGATCAGAGGCATCTGCGCGATCGTAGTGAATTCGAAAGCACTGGCAATACCACTGCATCCGGAAGCTAGTCCTTCTGCGATCAAACAGGTGTCCCAGAGACTAAGTCCTAATCCCGCGAGTTGATCGGGAATTTGCACATTGAGCAAACCACTTTCCCAGGCCTTTTGGTGAACGTTGCCCGGGTACTCTCCAGATTGTTCACATTTATGAGCAATGGGAGCGATTTCGCGCTCAGCAAAATCTCTGGCCAACTTCTGAAATTCGCGTTGTTCGTCACTCAGCTTAAAGTCCATAAAGAAATCTCACTAAAAGGCTATCTGTAAAATCGATCTCAAAAGACCTCACTACTCAGCAGCACCTGATCACGCTTCAACAGCAATTTACCGAGCAACTGAACTTATAGCTTAAAGGGTCTTTTCCAAGTCAGGATGACATTTTCCGGCTTCTATTCGACCGAGACGTAAAAATATCTTCATCTCAAACCCCGCAATCCGGCTTCAGTTCCCCTTGACCAGGAATAATCAGGTAGTCATGATATGTCCTGCTTTGCGGCGGCCGTGGTCGCGTTCGACCGTGCGTATTGCCACAGTCAGTCAAGGATAATCGTCGGATGTCAGTGTTAATCGCACCATCAATACTCTCTGCAGATTTTGCCTACCTCGGCGACGCTTTGAAAAAAGCTGAGGAAGGTAACGCCGACTGGATTCACGTAGACGTGATGGACGGTCAATTCGTACCCAATTTGACGATTGGCATGCCGGTCGTGGCGGGGTTACGCGCGCACACGAAATTGCCGCTAGATGTCCATCTGATGATCGTTGAACCAGATCGCTACGTGGAGGCTTTCGCCAAAGCCGGTGCCGATCATATTATCGTGCATGTAGAAGCCTGCACGCACTTGCAAAGAACGCTTTCATTCATTCGATCGCTCGGCAAAAAAGCCGGTGTGGCGATCAATCCGGCCACTCCGCCCGAAACCATTCAATATGTCTTAAGCGATATCGATTTAGTCCTGGCAATGACTGTCAATCCGGGTTTTGGTGGGCAGAAGTTCATCGGCAATGTGCTGCCGAAAATCAGACAGATGAGAAGTATGTTCAACGATGCCGGTCTCTATGATGTGCACATCTCAGTCGATGGCGGCATAAATGATGAAACCGGCAAACTTGTCGTCGAAGCCGGCGCCAATGTTCTCGTCGCCGGCAACAGTGTTTACGGTCAAAAAGACGTGCCAGCAGCGATTGCCTCATTGAGACAAGCGGCCGAATCAGCCCAGGTTAGCCTGGCCGGCTCTATAGGTCGGACAAAATCATGACCATTTATTCGCCCAAAAAGATGCCACCGCAATTAGTGCCCAGTCACAAGGAGCAGACAATGCCGAACAAAAGATGCCGGAGAAAGATTGCAAACGCATTGAGTTGTTTAATTGTGTTAGCCATCTGCTCGGCACCGCAAATTCCGGCATTGGCTAAAGCACCAGCGCCTGGTCCAACCAGCAACGCCACGCGAAGCGCGGTCTCATCCGACCGCTTATTGGAATTGGACACGCAAACGCCGGAAGCCCTGCGCCTCGAAGGCGAGCAAACAATGCGTAATGGCAATTACGATAAAGCCATAGCGATTTTGAAAAAGTCCGTTGATTTATCGCCCTCGGATATGGATGGCAGACTTCTCTATGCTGAGGCCCTCGAGAAAAAGTTGTTCAAGCAACAAGACAAGGATCCGGTCCTGTACAACTTCCTGGTCCAGCAGTGGGCGATCGTCGCCAAAAGAGCCAGGTTCCTCGATCAACAGATGCAGGGACGTGCGCATTTGTCGGCTTTGACCGGCACAGCCCCCAGAAAATTCGAAAACGAAAAGCACTATCTGGCCCGGGTGCAAATTCCTGAAGACGGTTCTGTCAAAGTTGCCCTAGGCGACAGAAACAACAATAAAGATTTAGCTAGCTCCGGCAAAGACGAAGTCAGGTAGCCGATTCACCTTCGCTTCGTCTACTTTGCGCGCGGGCAACAAAAAATCTAAAAATGCTTTTGGTTATACGTATGGCTCCGAACACAGCGCAGATCAAACCAAGCAATATCCAAACCAGCGAAGGGTGAGTCGCTCTCAATACGTTGCGCATGGTAGCCACATCCGGAGGCAGGGAGTCATCCGGAAGGTGATAGCCGATCTCGAGAATAATGCCAATCCCCATGTTGAGGATGCCGAAAAAAAACCAGGTCCAGCCAGCCGGATAGACGTACATGACCGGAAAAAAACCGACCAACAAAAGCGTATCTGGAATCCAGGTAAATTTGGAGTTGCCTGGAATGACAAAGCATAAGGCAAAAGCAAGAGTCCATAAAATCATCGAAGCGATAGCGGAAAGATTTTTTTTCTTCCCGGGTTGACCTTTTTGATCGTTCACAATTGACTCAGACACTGGCAATCTTCTCGATTATT
>CAJCHQ010000993.1 GCA_903970295.1 Bryobacterales bacterium | reverse complement strand
GTCGTCGATCACAGTCAGCAAGCTTTTTGAGAATCCAACCGAAGCCGCGCTCAGTTTGACCCGCCGCAAGAAATTGCCGACTCAGAGCTGAACGTTATTACACTTGAACGGTGACCGGCTCGTCTTCGCCGAATTGGTCTTCCAACAATTTGCGACCACAGGCGATGATTAGAGAATCTTCGGCAATGGCAACGACGAAATCTGGAATATGAAAAGACTTGGTCAGCACCTGGCGGATGTTGTAACTCATATACGTTGCGAAAACAGCACTCGCACCGCCAATCACGGCGCCGTTCAGCATCGATTCTTTTTCGGAGTTATAGACTGAAGCCCCCATGACTGCCCCCGAAACCGTGCGCGCTATTAAAGCAGGAAGCCAGGTGCGCTTGGGCATGAAAGGCAGCTTGTCAGCAACCATTTCCCCCACAGCTAGAGCCTTGACGGTGAGACTGACATAGCGAGAATCCAAAATATCCGACGCTACACCATCGCGCTCGACAAATCGACGACTACCACTCAGTAGAGCTGGCGCAGACATTGTCCTCATCCCCGCAAGGGCACTCAAGCCAGCCGTTCGCAGCATCAGTTTGCTATTTCGAGACATCATCACCGCACCTCTGTAGATTGGGCAAGTAGTCGGCTACGAACCAATTTAGGTTCCCGCATCCGCCACACTTATTGCTGACCTGAATCGACCGGATTCCCCGCGGACTGGCACTAATAGTATCGCGAACCTGTGCATTTAGTCGCCCTCACAAACGTGTTGTGAAGCCAACGCGAAACGGAGGCTATCAAGTGCTTTGCTATTAACTCGAGCTTTCGCCGCTTGCTTGAGCTCTTGCCTCGAGCTTTTCCCAGCGCGTGTACAGTTTTTCCAATTCTGCCTGTGCTTCTTCTTTGCGCTTCATCAATTCCTGAAGTTTGACGTGATTTCGCGCCACGATTGGCAAACCCATCTCTTTCTCGATTGCGGCGACTTTAGCCTCGGCCTGCTCGATTTTTTCGGGCATCGCTGCCAGATCTCGCTTTTCTGCGGTCGAAAGCTGAGCCTTCTCTTTCGCGCGAGTGCTCTTGGTGTCGTCATTGCCATTGCGCGGTTTGCTGCCGGTTTGATTGGCTATGCGTTCCAAAGCTTGTTCGCATTGCTCGTAATCAGCGTAAAAGTCAGTGCCACCGTTTCCATCAAGAGCCAAAATACGATTCGAAACTGAGTCCAACATCATGCGATCATGCGTGACCAAAATGATGGCACCCGGGAACTCGTCAAGACTCTCTTCGAGAACTTCCAGCGAAGGAATATCCAGATCGTTTGTCGGTTCATCAAGAATGAGCACATCAGCCGGTTGCAGCATCAGATTAGCAATCAAAATTCGCGCTTGCTCACCACCTGAGAGATAACTGACTGGCATATCTAACTGATCTACACGGAAAAGAAACTTCTTAGCCCACGTAGTTATATGCAAACTTCGCCCGCGATAAACGACCGAATCACTCTCCGCTGCCAGAGACTGACGTAAAGTTTTTGATTGATCTAGTTGTTGTCGATTCTGATCGAACCAGACGATCTTCAAATCGGCAGCGCGTTTGACTACGCCTTTCTCGACATTCAAATCGCCAATAACCAACTTCAGCAGTGTCGTCTTCCCGCTGCCGTTGCGCCCGACCAAGCCGAGCTTGGCTCCTGGACAAAGAGTAAAGGTGAGACTGTTGATCAATTTTCTGTCGGTAAACGAATGGCCTAGATCTTTTACCGCGATTAACTCTTTCGCCTTTCGCCCGGAAGCGTCGAAGCCAATTTCGATCGCCGCAGCTTTCAGCGCATTGCGTTGCTTGACTTCAGAAAGTTCTTCGATTAAACGGCCTGCCTCCTGGATGCGACCGCGAGACTTTGTTTGTCTGGCACGTGCTCCACGCTGCAGCCAGGCAATTTCTCGTCTAACTTTGCTGGCCAAAGCCTGCTGCAAATTGGCTTGGGCGCTAAGTTGTTCTTCTCTCGCAAGGAGGAATTGGCTGTAATTACCTTTGACGCTGAGAAAACCTTGCGGATAAGTGGGATTCAATTCGATCACGCGATTTGCCACTGTCTCGAGAAATGCCCGGTCGTGAGTGACGAGCACAAACGAAAAGCGTGTCGATTTCAAAAATGCTTCCAACCAGAGAACGCCTTCGAGATCAAGATGATTGGTTGGTTCATCCATCAATAACAATTCTGGTTCCTGTACTAAAGCACAAGCCAGAGCCAGCCTTTTCCGCCAGCCACCAGATAAGGTGCCAGCCTTTGCTTGCTTATCCGGAAAACCAACGCGAGTAAGCGTCGAATCGACAGAAGCAGCTCGTTCATGATCTTCGAAAGGCGCATCGATTGCCGCGCGTTCGACAATCGCTTCAATCGTGTCATCAGGCGGAAAAGATTCGTCCTGTTCGACATACGCGACGCGCAGCCGCTTACGCGTCACAACCTGCCCCTGATCTGCGCTGGTCAGACCGCAAAGAATTTTGAGAAGAGTGGACTTACCCGCCCCATTGGGACCGATCAAGCCAAGTCGGTCGCCCTCTTCTATACCAAAAGAAATATCCGCAAACAGCGGACGCGAGCTGTATGACTTACCGATAGACTGACAGCTAACAAGGATTCCCATCTAGTTTGAACTTCTCAGCGAAGCGATAGCGTCCAGCAATTCCGCCGTCAAAGGCGTCGAACGGCGAGTCTGATTGTCGATCAAAACCATGACCGAATCGGCGACCGAGGCACATCTATCGTCTTTAAATATGCTTTGACCTAAAGTGATCGAACTCTTTCCTACACTAAGAATGCGCGTGCCCACTCTGGCGTCTCCTGGAAAATGCATCTCTTCAACGAAATCGATCGCCACTCTCGCAAGAGTAAACAATCGCCCGCTGGCATTGGCCATATCAAACAAGCCCAAACAAAAATGACAACGCCCAGACTCGAACAGCGATGCGTACACGGCATTGTTGATGTGCCCCAATTTGTCGGTGTCGCCAAATCTCAGCGTCACAGAAACCCAATGCTCGTAGGACTGCGTCTCTACGGCGCCTTTTATTGAAGCTTTTACGCTCGCCATCTTTCCTCTGTTGATCCTTGATAGAAAGAGATTATAGCCGCTCGGCACATCGCCTATTTCAGCTAAATGCGCTGGCAGAGGCACTCTTGCGGCGGATGTCAGATTTCTGTGAGTTGTTACAGAAGTAGGGGGAGAAAGAGTCCTGGTGGTCGGCTCGTCCGAAGTTTGTACAAACTTCAGACAAAATACCCGCAAAGCCAAGCAGAGCAAGCATCTGCGTTTGCATTCGCAACCAATACTTGACAATGTCGCCGACGAATTTCCAGCCGGAAATTCGGTTAGGGCAGTCGTCTCCTAATTCAATACGGCCAAGTTCATGTGACCACTCTGCACAAATAACTCCATAAGGTCAACTGTATAGATCAAGGAATGGTTCTGCCTACGTTACGAATGAAAAGTCAGTAAATCCGCACTCTTGTCATCTCCACTTAGCGCGAAGAGCAAGTCTAGGCAAGAACTCGACCTACTGGCAATCAGATTAACCGCAGTCCATGAACGATAACTAACCGGTTAGGATTGACTTTACGCAGTTAGATTGTTATCTTACCAGCACATCAAAACGAAAGGGGGCTCGATATGAACGAGCACAAAAAATCAATCAAAACACTGCTGGTAAGTGGCATTGCTCTCCTTTCGATGCTTGCAGGATCCGCGACGCCCGCAATGGCCGTCGTCAGCGATCCCAAAATGGCAGCTCGCATCGAAAGCAGCCGCCGATATTTGCAGACGCAGGAGCAGCAATTGCTTAAAGAGATCGATAGTCTGAATTTCCAGCTGCGCGGAATCGATCCGAAGTCGCAGACAAACTACGATATTCAGCGCATCATCGATCAAAAGTATAGAGATCTGAATCTGGTTAGGATGGACATAAAGGACATCAACCGAATTCAGCTCTAACAGAGCGCCCACACACCGCAACGATGAATACTGGGTGCGTCACCGCATCCAGTATCATCTTTTTTGCCAGAAGGTTCAGCTTATCTCAACGTGCGCGATGCAAGAACAATTCCTCACTTTTGAACGATTTGGTTCATCGCCAGAACATCGGTCCAGTAGGGACTATGCTGCGCTTCGGTCATCAAGTTGTCCCAGTATTTTTCTTTGCCTGCGTTAGTTCCTAACCAGGCGCTATCGAAGAATCTTCGGGCTTGATTAGCGTTGCCTGAATAATACAAATCAAGTACCTCAGCCGCCAATTCTGCCGGAACACAATTGTCTCTCTTGCCAGTTTCGACTTTATTGAATTCGGCTCGGATAGATTTGCGCACTAAAGCAAGTTGTTTTTTGCCAGGGACCGATTTTGTCATCGCAACCGTGTCCAGCTTCAAAGCACCGTTTCGATACATGAGCAAAACCTCGGGTGCTACATTCCGCGAATTCAAGCCCGTATAACAATCGTTAGCCATGATCTCATAACAACCAGGAAGATCGGTTGTTTGCATTTGAATTCGCGAATAACCATTGGGAATGGTAGCAATCTTTTCTATCTTCTTCGACAAGCGAAAGACTTCGTAGTCGAATGTACCATTGGCTTTTTGTCGTTCAACTACCACCGCTGGAACACCATCGGCTGCCAAATTGAAGAGAAAGTTCTGCTTCCCGACAACATTTTTTTTAGAGCCTGTCGCCGGATGAATTCTGCCGTCGGAGCCAGTCGGGCGAATTCTCGCTTTGCTGGCAGCCGGAATACCTTCATCACCAGCCGATGAATCGATTGGCGTCAGATCTGTCGCGGTCAAAATTCTGCCGCTATCACTGCCTACCGGTATCGAAATAATTGCCAGTTTTTCCTGCGCTTTTGCTGCCTCTTTGAACAATTCTTTGCCATCTCGGCTGAACAAAATAATCGACGGATGCCGATCAGAAGCGCCAAAT
>CAJCHQ010000992.1 GCA_903970295.1 Bryobacterales bacterium | reverse complement strand
GTTGCGAGAAAGTATGCCCGCCCCTGGGACGGTCGAATCATCCGCAGTTGAGTCTTCGGCAAGATCGATCGAAGAACTGATAGCCGAGCAAAGGTATGGCAAACCGGAGTATCCTTTGCCCCCGGCGATTTCGGACCGCCTGGAATTGCTCGAGCGTATCGGTGAAGGCGGCATGAGCACCGTTTACAAAGCCCGGCATCTAATTCTAGGCAAAATCTTCGCGGTCAAAATTCTCAATCCGCATTTGACAACGAAACCGCAAAGCCTGATGCGCTTCCAGCGCGAAGCCAAAGCAGCGAGCACGCTCAGCCATCCAAACGTGATTACCGTCCATGACTGTGGCGTGACCAAGGATAAACATGCTTTTTTGATCATGGATTACCTGGACGGAAAAAGTCTGGCCGATGTGATCGAAAAAGAGGGCAAGCTGCAACCCGAGAGAGCGATGCGCATTTTTCTGCAGACCTGTGATGCGCTCGCTCACGCCCACTTAAATTCGGTCATCCATCGCGACCTCAAGCCCAGTAACATCATGTTGCTCAATGACGCCAATCACGACGACTTCGTCAAAATCGTCGATTTCGGCATAGCCAAACTGTTGGACGCTGCCGAAATGGAAAAGGGTCAACAAAATCTCACCCAAACCGGTGATGTCTTCGGCAGTCCTCTCTACATGAGCCCGGAGCAATGTACAGGACAGAAGCTGGACAAGCGATCCGACATTTATTCTATGGGTTGTTTGATGTATGAAACCCTGACCGGCAAGCCTCCATTGATAGGGGCCAATGCACTGGAAACCATGCACAAACAATTGAATGACACACCGGCTGCGATCATCGACGAGAGATCGCAAAATGTGCTGCTCAGACGATTGGACGCAATCAGCAAGAAGTGTCTTTCCAAAGACCGCAAAGATCGGTATCAAGACATGAACGAATTGCGCAACGATTTGATTATCGCTCGAGACGAGCCCGAAGGAAGATGGCGGGCAATGTCTTTAGCCGTCAAAACGCAAAAAACGATGCCGGCAAAGCGAGCTTCATCGCCACTTCTTCTGCCGGCGGTGGCAACCGTCGTGATCAGTTCATTGATTGTCGCCATTATCGCCACTTCCAGTGAAGCCGTTGGCCGCTTCAAACTCTACGACAATCGCAGTCTCTGGGCATCGACGCCACTGAAAGATGTGCCCGTGAGCAAAACCTTCAAAGAAGACGAAATCGCTTTGAGAGAATCTCTGCAACACGCTGAGCAACACGCTCAGCAACACCTGGGTGCCACCACTGAATATTTAGCCGCTCTCGAAGAGCTGGCTAGCTTCTACAAAAAAAATGGCATGTGGAAAGACGCCGCCTCTTACTATTCGCGCACGATCGATTTTCTCAAAAAACAAAAAATTGTTTACTACAAGGAGTTGGTTGAAGGCCATTGCCTACTTGGTGTCTGCCTGGAAAATCAGGCCTTGCAAAACACCCCCGCCCATCAATTAACCCAGCCCCCGCCCACGAACCAATCACTGCTGTCGACACCTTCGGATTCAGAATTGTTGAAATCGGCATTAGGGCAATTCGAAGAGAGTTATCGCTACTGCGAGCAAAATCAATTCGATGGAAAAAACTGGGGTGTGACGCCGCTGCATTGCAAAGAATCGCTGGAATCAACGACCGGCATGCTGGACGCCGCCCTCGATGACATCGC
>CAJCHQ010000991.1 GCA_903970295.1 Bryobacterales bacterium | reverse complement strand
TAGAAGAATTTGTGCTTTTGCTCATCGGAAATGGCGAAATGAGCGAGAAAAATGTTGTCCATCTTCCAGGGGCTGTTATCTGCTGCTTTGGCGCCGGCAAAAGCAGTACGGAAGAACGTCAATTCGTAACCGTAACGACTGCCGTCATCGCTTTGCAAATGCCCGGTGTAATACCACCACTCGGTGCGAAAGTCTTCGTGAGAAGCGTGATCTCGAGGAAAGGCATAGTGATATCCAGGCAAGGCTTGTTTGAAGTCGCGCGCCTGCGCGGCCGTGAGTGGCATCGACTGCAAGCATAGCAGCATCAACCAGACAAACTTCAAATATCGTTTCATGCTCAGTCCCTTATTCATCACGCACCACGCTCGGTGCCAACGTTTTAGCCGCCAACCTTGCTGGGGCGATTCCAGCCAAGATCGCTGTCACGATCACGATCAAAGTGGATTGGATCAAGAACTCGGTCGGTACAAATAATTGCACGGTCCAACCAAATGACTGTTTGTTGATCACAAATATCAGCAGAAATGACAGTACAAAACCTAGAGCTAGCCCAAAGAAGTTTCCCGTAATGCCGAGTATCGCCGCCTCGACCAAAACAATTTTTCGGAGCTGAGCTTCGCTTGCACCAAGATAACGAAGAATGCCGAACTCGCGCTTAGACTCGAGTGTCAAGGCAAACAGAGCATTCATTACCGCCAACATCGAGACCACAATAGCAATTGTGTGCAAAGCGTAGGTCACAGAAAAAGTGCGATCGAATATTTTCATTGCCTCATGCTTCAACTCGCGTGTGGTCCGAATCCCAAGCTGCGATGCGGGACCAAGGCGGCTGAAAATGCTTCGGCGAACCTGATCGGCGTTTGCAGACGGATTCAGGTATATGGCGAAACTCGAAATAGTATCGTCATGAAAATTCTTTTGATAAGTAGGTAAGGTGATCACTATGTAGCCAAGGTCGCTGGCGTAATCATAGTAAATTGCTTGCACTTTCAAAGACAATTCGCCAGAAGGGCTTGGTAAGGCCAGCCTGTCGCCGACCGCAATGTGTTTTCGTATAGCGAATGTTTCAGACACAATTGCCGAGTTTTCATCCATGCGCGAACAGACTTCTCTATCCGTTTCACCAGACAAAAATTTCAGATGACCAAAATCTCTGATTACATCGAAGTCTCCGGCGCCGAGGTTTGTCGGGTCCCCCTTATATTCGATTGGACAATCGACAAACGGATCAACTGCCGCTACGCCCGGAATACTCTTGATCACGGCGGTGACACTGCTTTTGAGCCGTGCTCTTTGACTGCCACCGCCACGCGCCCCCGATTGCATCCAAAGATCGGCTTTCAATGTTTGATCGATCCAGATTGTCACTGTTTGCCGGAAACTGCCAATCATAATCGCCAGACTGACCATCATCGCGATTCCAATCATCAAACTGGCAGTGGCGACGGCGGTGCGCGCCAGCGTACCTTGAAGAGATCGGGCGGCGATCTTTCCTTCAGGTTCGAAAAAGCGCTGCAAGACAATTGCTAACCAGGGCAATATCAAATTGAGCGCAGCCGGCATGATCAAGGCAAAACCGAGAATAAAGCACAACGATGCGCCGTAGCCAAAAAGTGGGAAATCGAAAACTGGTGACTGGAAACAGCAAACGCCACCAACTACGAATAACAACAAGCCAGCTAGCGCCAGGCGCCCGGACAACCTCGACACTCTGAGTTCATAGGAGGCTCTTCTCGTGGCTTCTGCAGGAGAAACACTCGCCGCCTCCAGAACCGGGGCGAAACCGGCGGCAAAGGTCAGAGACACGCCAATCAGAAATGCAGCAGCAACCGTCCATGGATTAACGGTCACAGCCTCCAGCGGATCTTGAAAATAGAAATGCTGATAGGTGCCGGCAATCGCCTTCAATGTGCTGTCTGCGAAACCAAGGCCGAGGGCGATACCAAGAGCGGTGCCGACAGTGCCGAGAAACAAATTCTCGCCACAGAACAAAGCCAAAATTTGACCGCGACTTAAGCCAATTGCGCGCAATGTGCCAATCTCAGGACGTCTGCGGATCACCGAAATTGTCATCGTGTTGTAAATCAGAAACATACCGACCATAAGTGCGATCAAAGTCAAAGCCATAAGGTTGTATTCAAACGACTTTGTGATCTTCTCGATTTGTTCACCACGCTGTGCAGGACGCACGACGCTCAACGTGCTTGGCAAGTCGTGCTTCAGCTTCTCTTGCGCAAAGGACAATTGAGATGGAGGCACAATCACTTCGATTTGACTGACCATTCCCGGCATATCGACCGCGTCCTGTGCTGTGCGTATGTCACAGACGACGCAATTGCCGCTGTAAGCTCCACCTAAACCCTCGCCAGACAAGACGCTGGTCACTTTGAAAGTTTTGAGCTTATCGTTCACCATCAAGACGAGCTTAGAGCCAACGACCAAATTGTGCTTTTCCGCCAATTTCTGCCCAACCAAAAGCGTGTTTTCCGAAAAGACATCCATAAAACTGTCCGCAGTTTTTGTAGTCTGCTGAAAGTGCTTAAAATCAGCATCAGCCAGCATGTCTAGGCCAATCATTTGCACCAAATCGGCACTGCCATCGTCTGTAGTGGCAGGTATCACGACGTTTTCCTGAATAATCGGGGTGAACTTACCGCCGATA
>CAJCHQ010000990.1 GCA_903970295.1 Bryobacterales bacterium | reverse complement strand
GGAGACTCCACTCTTAGGTACTCGGGAGAATAGCCGGAGTGCCGCCCTGACTACTGCCAATTCAGCCTCTGTCATCGGCCACACAATCGCGGATACAACCGCCGAAAAGATGCGGATCAAGCGATTGCATTTGACCAAGCGGATATTGAAAGAGAATGCCGATGCGAAATTTCGCTTCGAGGCTGGACGCTCTAACGATATACTCAGACGTTTGTTTCAACCACGCATTTTTGGCGTTGTCTCGGGCGAAGGCGACGATACGGTCGTTGAACTAAGAACTCAGTTGCCATTTCTGCCCACCAAATTGATCAATTGGTCGGCCAATATTTCTCTGTTCTCTTTATTTGGCATGATCGGATCTTTTCTCCTGTTACCAACTCCCGAGCCGCTTCTGGCCTTGCTGACCAAAGTGACGCTCTTGCCCGCGATGTTTGCACTCTTTGTGGCATTCATTTGCCAGTACTTTATGCGGACGGATGCCCGCGCGGTTGCCGACGAGCTAGCCGAGAAAAGCCATGCTCGCCGGCTTGACACGATCGCGCCCATAAACGCTCAAGTCTACGCAAAAACTTTCTTCTCGCTCAATTCCGTGATTACGATCGTTTTGTGCAGTTCAATTCTGGCAGCGGCTTGCTTATTGCATAACTGGGCTTGGGAGCAATGGACCACCGGCAAGTATGACAAAAGCGAAGCGCTGTGCTTGAACGTTCTCGACCTCGCGCGATTGGCTCTGGGCAAAGACAACTCCGGTGTGGCCGGCTGCCAATATTACATAGCCGAATGCTCCCGCTGCGAAGGCAAACTCGACCAGGCGGAAAAATTCTACTTGCAAACGCTCGCAGATTTGAAGCGCAATATCGATCCCCAAAATACTTCTATCGCCGACACACTCATGAACCTCGGCAGAGTGTACGAACAACAGAAGAAATACGAGAAGGCGCTTGAGTGCTACATGCAAGCAAAGAAAATCTTCGAGGCGGCGCCCGAATTTGGACCTCATTGCATATGGATCGGGCACGTGTGGAACAGAATCGCAGCCGTTCAGTTTAAGCAGAAACATTATTCTGATGCCGAAAACAGCGAGAATAAAGCTTTGCCAATCGACACAGCATACAAATGGATGGCCGGGGAAAGCATCGCTGGCGATACCAATGACCTGGGCGTCATATACTACCAACAAGGTCAATACGAGCGGGCCCGAGTGCAATTCGCCGAAGCTGCTCGCCTGAAATCCAACTTGCCTGCGAAATCGATGTATAGCAAAGGCACGTCTCTATATAATCTTTCGCTTGCCCAAGAGAAATTAGGCGAAAAGGATCTGGCGAAAAATTTGCGCCGTCAGGCTATTGCTCTGTGGCAAAAGCATATTGGCCTGAACAGTGGCTCCAACCTGAGCCCCCATGACTTGTACGAAAAGGTGCTAGCCGCATCGAAACCAGATTATGAGGTGCCAAATTACGATCGCCGCGCCGACATGATCGTCGACGGCACTGGCAGAATCTAAAACATAAATTCAACTCGAGATTCACCCACTCGCGCACCTCGCTCGATTTATTCCAACAAAAAAGCCACCCAGATTGCTCTGCGGCGGCTTTTTTGCTACTACCTGACTGCCCCTTGCGAATTGGGCTCAGTATCTATGTATGCTTCAGTCAGTCCTTCACATACATCGGGCTGCTTGCTACGGTTTCTGGTCAGCGCCGACCTGTCGTTTCCACAATGCCCCTCGGCTCGAAGCACTTAACTCATTTGGTAAGCACTCACCGTTGATGCATATAGAATAACCGATTCAGAAATAGGTTCAACTCCCCCACAGAGTATTTAAGGATCACTTTTCGATACGCCAGAGAAGAGCCATCGCACTCATTCTCGACATGAAATCTTTGTTGCCAGGCGCTCGATCAATAGACACACGAGTATTCATGAGTCGCGAATATACACAATGAGACGATCGCATATACGGAGATCGAAAAAATCCCCATTCTCTGAAACTAAGATGAATTGATTAAGCCCTGGGAGCTGTTTTCAATACAATGTCGGATCGAAATCACCTGGAGGTGATGCCTTTTCACCGGAGATCTTTTCTTCGGAGCTTTTTTCTTCGGAAGCGGCCTTTTCAACTGAAATGTTGGCAGCCGCCTTTTTGTCGACTACCGGCACAGTGCCGAATATTTCGCTGATCGTCATGTCACCCAACTGTGCCGCCTCACCGGAGCTGGGTTTTACCCGTGACCGGCTTCCAGCAGCAGGTTTTTGGGCGTTGACATTTAACCCATCCGCGCCGGAGGATCCGCCTACCCCCTCCGTTCCACCCGCTGCATCCCCGTCAGCCCGCTCACCCGAAGCGCTCGATAGTTTCACTCCGCCGAGCGCCGCCCGCGAAGCCGTTATTGCCTGCGCCCGCGCTTGTGGCGATTTCTCTGGAAAAATATAAGTGATGACATGATCCAAATAGCCTTTCTCAATCAAAAACATCATCAACGAAGTCAAAACAATCGTCAGCAAGATCACGCCATACGCCACTTGCCGCAAAGTGTCTGCTTCTGCCATATGAGTGTCTGCAAGCATTGATGCAAGCACTGCCGCAGCCAGTCCGGCCGGCATCATGAAGGCGGTGACAGCTGATTCACGCGACGACAAAACGTCAGACACACCGAATTTGACGATCAAAAGGCGACTGATTAAAATCCAAACGGTAATCACCAACGCCAGAAAAATCACTTGCGGACTTTTGAAACTCATAGAGATGCCTAAATAAACGAAGAAGAGTGTCTTCAGTAAGAAGCCGATAGCTGAAAAGAAGCCGACTTCGGTGCGAGTCAAGCTGGCTCTGACTGGAGGCAAAAAGGGAATTTTAGGCAGTTTGATTTCTTCTATGTTGCCGAGCACCGTACCGAACGCTAAGGAAGCTAGAGGTCCACTGTAACCGAGCAATTCGGACACGCCAAAGACGATACAGACAAACGCCGGCGTACAGAAAATGCTGTTGCTTACATAGCGCATCGTCGGCAAAAGAGATGACCAGATGATCGCGGCGACAATGCCCATGGCCGAAGCCAAAACGAAAGAAGAGATGACCGACCCTATCATGGCGGTCGGCAATTCCGGGTGTTTTGCTAAATTAAAGCAAGCGAGCGTAATCACGATCGAAAGCACTTCTCTCACTGTGGACTCCAAAATCATGGTCGTTTTCAAGTCTTCGGATACATCCGATTTGGCAATGATGGCAGCGACTGCCATAGGCGAAGTCGCCGCCAGAAGCAGTCCAAAGATCATGCCCTCGAACCAGCTAATGCCGAAGATGTGCATGGTGACTAAGCCGACAGCGACGACAATGGCCAGAAATGTAGCCAAGCTGATCCGTCCGGCCAGAAACCAGGCTTTCTTGAGAGAGTCGAGCCTGAATGCCAGGCCGCTTTCGAAAAGAATGATGACCAGAGCGAGAGTAGTGAAGACGCCGCCGACATCACCAAACTGATCGACTTTGACGAACTTCCAAACCGGACCGAGCAACAATCCTGTAACCACCAAGGGCACGACGTCCGGCACTCGCGTTTTCTCGTAAAGTGCGGCAAACAAGTGCGCTAGAAAAACGAGCAGCCCTACGGCGACGATCGGACCAGCAGTCTCCAAACAAGATTCCTCGCCGAAATAAGAAATATCGCCCCAAATATCTCACTACACTAGCTCTTGCCCATAATGGGCGGCGGGCAAGCTCGGCGGCTCATAATCAAAACAGCTATTTATCTTATCGGCCCCACAGCTCCATCCTGAATGGGTAGATTAATGCTGAAGACCCGACTTCTGAAAGCGATGAACTCACCTGAAGAAAAAACCGAAAAGCGCCGCTTGGTCGACCAGGCTCTCTCGTCCAATTTCAGCGCAAGCGCAGTCGAGCAAATGCAGGCGATTGCCAAGTTTGCGGTGTTCAAAGACAAATATGAATTTCTGAACGTGATCGGTTCAGGTGGCATGGGCGTAGTTTATAAGGCCCGGCAAATTATGCTGGACCGGCTAGTTGCGATCAAAATGTTGAATGCCGAAGGTTTCAGCGTCCAGGATTTAAGGCGATTTAAGCAAGAAGCGAAGGCGGCGAGCAGCCTGATTCATCCTAATTTGATTACGATCCGGGATTTTGGCATCGCCGACGATGGACAGCCCTACATGGTTTTCGACTTTATTGCCGGCGACACTTTAGCCGACATGCTGAAAAAACGTGGGCAGATCGAAATCGAGACGGCCTTAAGCATTGTCATTCAAGCCCTGAAAGGGCTGTCGCACGCGCATGAGCGAGGCGTCCTCCATCGCGACATCAAGCCCAGCAACATCATCATCTCGGAGGGCAACCGGGAAGTAAAAATAGTCGACTTCGGCATCGCTAAGGTGCTGGGCGAAGACGAAACCCAGCATTTAACACGCACAGGTGAAGTTTTCGGCACACCGCTCTATATGAGCCCGGAACAAGGGGTGGGCAAAAAACTAGATGCTCGTTCCGACCTCTACTCAATGGGCTGCGTCATGTTCGAGGCTCTCACAGCCGTTCCTCCGCTGGTTGGCGAGACGTCTATTTTCACGATCATGAAACATCAAAATGAAGTTCCGCCCAGTCTCAAAGAGGCCTCCCTGGGCAAAAACTTCCCTGCCAGCTTGGAACAAGCAGCGGCTAAATCTCTGGCGAAAAAGCCAGATGATCGTTACCAAACTGCCAAAGAACTGATGGACGCACTGGTTGGGATCAAGCAATCGCTGGGGCAAGCTCAAACAGACACGACACGGGAAGAAAAAACCGATAGGAAAAGAATCAAAGTAAATCCATTGTCTGCCCTGATTGCAGGAACAGCGTTCGCTTTAATAGTGGCACTGGCAATGGTGGCAAAGCTGGCCATGCAACCAACAGCTTCCCCCGGACCTGAAAATGCAGAAAAAAGCCTTGCCGATGCAAAGGCTCTCAGTGCTGATTCGGGTGACGGATCGAGGCGCAGATCAGCCGAAAGTATTTTCGGACGGGATAACTTCAGCGCCAGCAGTTCCCCAACCAATGCCGCGCCCCCAAGCTCCTCCACTGGCGCTGCGCCCAGTCCCAGTCGTGGCCACTCCGTGTCGA
>CAJCHQ010000989.1 GCA_903970295.1 Bryobacterales bacterium | reverse complement strand
GGACAAAAATACCTGGAGTTACGATACTCTTGGATCTATAAGCCAGTCGGAATTCAAGGGGTGGCATGAATTTAGAACAAGCCGAGTGGCGAGATGTTTTGACTATCTTGCATGAGACAGACCGCATCTGGTCTTCAGGTCTTTCCGCGCATGACTACCATGATTACATCTGGCTGCAAATCAATCACCGCTGGGGCAAACGAAATTTTCGTTACTTTGTACTCAAAGACCGCGGTGAAGTGGTGGCCAGCTGCAAACTCTATAATCTGCAAATGTCATCGCGGGGCAAAATTTACAGTGTCGGTGGCATTGGCGCCATTTATACACGCGAGAAATTTCGCGGTCGGCACTTTGCCAGCGCGCTGATCCAAGACGTGATCGAATTGTGCATTTTCGAAAAATTTGATGGATTGATTTTATTTTCTGAGATTGGCGCCCAGTTTTATCATCCCTTTGGCTTTGTCGAATTGGGCAGCGCCAACTTCTCGCTGGCCATTCCATTTG
Organism: Bryobacterales bacterium; assembly: GCA_903970295.1. The sequence continues at coordinate 5,244 of CAJCHQ010000989.1, read as the reverse complement.
CCCAGGCCGCAAGCGGCGAGATCTCTTTTAAAGCAGAAGATTCTGCCCACCCATCGATTTCTGTCGAGGGGCCACGCCCCGGCGCAGACGTCAGTCCGCCAGCGCAGACGCTCACACTGGCTCAGGGACGGGTCTCACAATTGGTTACAACCAGTAGCCTTTGCCATGCTGATGTCGACTGGACGGCGCTGCACTACCGGCGGTGGCTACGCTACCAACCGTTCGGGGTCCATCGCTCAAACGACTACTGGCACTATAAAATCAGCCGCGAGCATTTTCTCCACGCCAAATCAGAACTTTCCTGGCCGGCGCTTGAACTTAGCAAGTTGGAGCTGGACAAAAAGATTCAGGGCTATGCGATCACTGAATGTGGCGGCAGCACCATTCGCGTTCTCGAAGTAGTAGGCGATGAACAAGGGCGAATGCTTTTGTGGCAGAGTCTTGTCGAGCGCGCGCTCGTCTCTGGCTTTCAGCGTATACGCGGCTGGGAATCAGTGATTAGAGATTTCGGTCCAAATTACAAATTGAATGAATTACTAACAACAACAAGCGGTTGCGAACAAAAGTTTGCTGATTTGCATTACACTGAACGCGACTGGGGCCTATGTATGATGCTGCCGCTCAATAGTCAAATAGACGATTGGCTAGACGTAAACCCCTGTCCAATGCTTGAGCTCGACCATCTATGAAGCGAAGGTCGCTCTAATAAGGATGACTGAGTTTATGACAACCGGAAAAAAGCTGGCCAGGACTCTTATATTTCTGCTTCTTTCTTGCTCCATGATTTCATGCGCGAAAAAAGAGCCGCTCGAAGAAATTGGCAGCCCACCCATGACAACAATGGAAATGAAGGCTCCCCAAGACGACAAGACTGAAACCTGGAGCATGAAGGTTTTGCCGGTCACGACTGCCGCACCGAAGCAACCCTGCACGATCAATATCCAGGTGAAAAACGAGTCAGCCTCCACATCTGCCGATCCGAAAAATCAAAAGATCGATAGCGACACAGCACACATTTTGATCGTTAGTAAAGATGTAGATGAATTCCAAAATCTCAGGCCAATCATCGAGGGCGGAGGACGCATTCAGGCAGTCGCCACTTTCCAGCATCCTGGCAAATATATGCTCTGCTTCCAATTCACCACTTTGACCAATAAAAATCATTCGTTGGTGCAACCCCTGGAAATCGGAGCCGCTTCAACCAGCGATTCAATAGCCAAACCGGCCCCCTCTACCGATGCCGAGAAACCCAAAGAAGTCGATGGATACAAATTCCGCGTCTACGACTATCCGACTCAGGCCGGCCAAATCGCCATGCCGACGTTTCGCATAACCAAAGACAGCCGACCAGAATCAGCGATTCAGCCAATCGACCCGCACAACCTGAAAGACGCAGGTTATGCAGTAGTAATCAAAAGTGACGGACAATCCTTCATTCGCACGGGGTCAGTCAACCAACCTTCGGCGAACAAACTATTTCAAACGCCAGTGATGTTTCATACCATTGTGCCTGAGCCCGGTCTATACAAAATGTGGGCGCAGTTCAAGATCAACGACAAGGTTGAGACTGTCGATTTTTGTTTCAAGGTAGACAAACCGGAGCAGTAAGCGCAAGCGGTGCCATAACCAAAGATGCCAGACTACCTCGCTAGTCATTTATTGCTCGAACAACTGGCCGCCGAGGGCACTCGCTTCATTTTCGGCACTCTCGGCTCAGCCCAGTCGCCAGTCATCCAGGCAACTCTGGATATGCGCACAGATACCCACTATCTGGCTGGTCTGCACGAGCATATCGCGGCCACGATGGCGGTCGGCTATGCTCAGGCGTCGGGCCGGCCAGGCGTGGTCAGCCTGCCAGCAGCCGCCGGCTTGCTCAATGGTTTGGGCAGTCTCTATGATGCCCAGCATTCGCGAGTGCCATTGGTTGTGCTCGGCGACCAGCAAGACACTCAAATTCTCAACGATGAGCCGCCCTTATCTGGCGATCTGTGCGCCCTTGCCCGACCCGTCTGCAAATGGACATGCGAATTGCGCACGGCCACAGAAATCCCGCGCCTGGTGAGACGAGCCTTCCATGAGGCGCTGACGCCGCCTAAGGGTCCCGTTTTTATTGCCCTGCCGATCAATATATTGCTCAAACCCACTACGGCTCGCTCGTTGCCCGTGCCGCAGATGAGTCCACTGGGAGGCGCCGAATCGACCTTCATCAAAAAAGCGGCAGACAAATTGGTATCTTCGCGAAGGCCCTGTTTGATTGTCGGCAACGAAATATCGCAATTCGGCGCCCGGCGCGAGGCTGTCACCCTGGCCGAGGTGCTTGGCTGTCCGGTCTTTTCCGAACCGTTGCCGACCGGTGTCAATTTCCCTAATCGCCACCCGCAATTTGCCGGCGTCTTGCCCATGAATCTCTACGAGGCCAGTCGCTTACTCGACGGTTATGACTGTTTTCTCGTCCTCGGCATGCAGACCCGCTTACCGGCTAAGGCCCAAGAACCCCCGCTCATATCGAGTGCCGCCTCTGTCATTCAAATCAACGTAGAGCCGGGGCTCGCCGGTCGAGCCTTGCCCAACGAAATGTGTGCAAATGCCGACCTCCGCGAAAGCCTCTCGCGCTTGCGTGCCGCAATCCAACTAAACGTCGACTCCGCCTGGGTCAATTGCGTGCGCGATCGAACCCATGAGACTGTCGATCAATTGGCCAAGAAAAGGCAGGTGCGAGACAACGCCCTGACGTATCCGGGGCCCGCAGACGCGATTCCTCTAGTCTGGCTGTTGCGTATGCTCGACGCTTTGCGCCCGGTCTCATCGGTGATCGTCAATGACCTGGCAGCCGCTAATCCGGAAACAATGGAGGTTTTGACTCTGCAATCGAGTTCCTCTTATTTTTCAGCCAATGCCGGCTCGATCGGCTATGGCGCTGCCGCCGCCATGGGTGTGCAATGGGCCAGCCCGGAAAGTGTAGTGATCTGCCTGACCGCTGATGAGTCGGCGCTGTCTTATCCGCAAGCGCTGTGGACAGCATCGCATTATGGCTTGAAAGTCAAATTCATCGTGGTCAACACCCAGGGGCGTCGCAATTTTGGTCTAAATCTGGCACCAATACCCAGAGAACGCGGACGCATCTATATCGACAATCCGCACATATCGATGCCCGAGATGGCCCGCTCGATGCGCGTGCCGGCCGCCTCCATCGCCGACATGGGCAGTCTAGAAGCCGGACTTAGACAGATGTTCGAAACACCAGGACCCTACGTGCTCGATGTGCACATCGAAGTCGAACGCGGCTCCCAGGAAAATTAGACAAGTTGTCAGGCGGCACCACGCCGATGTAAAGCTGCGCAAAGGTTTTTTCTGGGCAGCAACTAATAGAAATGAGAGCAAAGAAGCAAACAGAGAGGCTTTTGAGCTGACTCTGCCTGTAATTTCGCCCAATTGAAAGCTTATTCAATGTTGTATTTGAGCCCGTTGAGAGCCAAGCAATTGCTAAACTTTAGCCTGTAGGCTCTACGACAGGTACCTTTGACTGTGAAAACTCTAGCTGCAGACAGCGCCCAGAGAACTGAAAAAGGACGCATAATCAATGACTTCTCGATCCAGGTAGCAACGATCAACGGTTCGGGCAGCCAATCATCGAACAATGTCTTGATGCGATCAATTTTTCAGATGGGCATTCCCGTCAGCGGGAAAAATCTCTTTCCTTCGAATATCGCCGGTTTGCCCACCTGGTTTACGATCCGGGTGAACAAAGACGGATACGTGGCACGCAAGAAGGAGATAGACATTCTTGTGGCGATGAACCCGCAGACAGCGTTCGATGATGTGAAAGGTCTCGATGCCGGAGCGATTTGCATAAGCCCTGCCGAGCTCAAATTGAACGACGTCCGCCAGGACGTCAAGCACTACCAAGTGCCCTTTATGGAGCTAGCGGCTAAGGCCACTGACAATATCAAATTGCGCAAGCTGCTCACAAACATGATTTATGTGGGAGTCGTGGCTGAATTGCTCGAAATCGAACAGTCTGAAATCGACAAAGCAATTGGCGGTCAGTTCAAGAGCAAACAAAAAGTCGTCGAATTGAACGTTAACGCCGCTAAGTTAGGACGCGACTGGGCTCGCGAAAACTTGAAAAAGGACGACCCGTTCTTTGTCGAAAAAATGAACAAAACAGCCGGCAAAATCATTATCGACGGCAACGAAGCGGCCGCTATCGGTGCCCTGTTTGCCGGTGCGACAGTAGTCACCTGGTATCCGATTACACCGTCATCGAGCCTGTGCGAAACGCTGATCGATCACTTGCACGATCATCGTGTCGATCCCGAAACTGGAAAAAATACATTCGCCGTGATTCAAGCCGAAGACGAATTGGCGGCAATCGGCATGGCACTGGGAGCAGGTTGGGCCGGAGCCCGGTCGATGACCTCGACTTCGGGACCGGGCATATCGCTGATGGCCGAGTTTGTCGGTTACGGCTATTTCACCGAGATCCCCACGGTCATCTTCGATGTTCAACGCGTCGGTCCGTCGACTGGGTTGCCGACACGCACATCCCAAGCCGATTTGATCAGTGCTCACTTACTTTCGCACGGCGACACCAAGCACATAGTTCTTTTGCCTGGCTCAGTAATGGAGTGTTATGAGTTCGGTATCGCCGCCTTCGATCTGGCCGAGCGCTTCCAGACACCGGTCTTCGTGCTCAGCGACCTTGATCTTGGCATGAACAACTGGATGTCTGATCCGTTTAAATATCCGACCCAACCGTTCGATCGAGGCAAAGTTCTCAGTGCCGAAGATTTGGCAAGGCTCGGCGATTTCGCCCGCTATAAAGATGTAGACGGAGACGGCATTCCCTATCGCACCCTGCCAGGAACAGATCATCCCCTGGCGGCATATTTCACACGCGGCAGCGGTCACAACGAAAAAGCCGGTTACACCGAAAAGCCGGAAGACTACAAAAATTTGATGGATCGTTTGGCGCGCAAATTCGAAACCGCGAAAAAATACATACCGCTACCGGAAGTGGACGTGAAAAAAGGTGCCAAGATTGGCATCATTGCTTTCGGCTCATCGGATTTCGCTGTCAAAGAAAGCCGCGATCAGCTCGATTCCGGCAAAACAACGACCAGCTATCTGCGCCTGCGGGCCCTGCCCTTCACAGCCGAAGTGCGCAAATTCGTCGAAGAGCACGAGCGAGTGTATGTCGTGGAGCAGGATCGTGATGCGCAATTGCGCGACTTGCTCAGACTG
>CAJCHQ010000988.1 GCA_903970295.1 Bryobacterales bacterium | reverse complement strand
GACGGCACCTCGGTATTTTTGCCTTTCTTTTTGGCCAATGCGGGACAGCCAAACCATGTTGAATCACTGGCCGCCAATGATGCGGTCAAACTGAAGAGTAAAGTCAGGCATAAGAGTTTTCGCTTCAATCAACAGACTCGGCTTTGAATTCGACGCGCACCAGACCGGATAGATAAACAATACAACCGAAAGCCACATAGAGTAAAGTAGACTGCCACAAACTAATTGAGGGCAGTGCAGTCCAGTTCACGACAATAACATTCCAAATCCAGTTGATGCAGAAAATGGGCCAGACCACAAACCCACCCAGAGCACCCATAACGAGTATCGTAAAAATAATTGCCGCGACGATCGGATGGATGAAAAAGGTGCGCATTCAGTTTTTCAGATCCTCTAACAAGCTCAAAAACTGAGCTTCGTCAATTACCGTTATACCAAGTTCCTGAGCTTTGGAGAGTTTGGAACCAGGGCTGCCCCCGACTAGCACATAGTCGGTTTTTTTGGAGACGGAAGAGCTTATCTTGCCGCCCCGGGCCTTGATCATCTTTTCGGCGTCCAGACGATCCATGGTCGGCAATGTGCCGGTCAAAACGAAACTTTTACCGCTCAATGTCTGAGGCAATTTCTCGGCCAGTGCACTGGTGGAATGATCTGCCAGCGAAACTCCGCAAGCACGTAATTCTTCGACAAGTCCCTTCACCCCAGGCTCGGCAAAGAATTCAACGATCGATTGAGCAATCTTGGGTCCGATGCCTTCGATGGCATTGATTTCTTCGGCAGAGGCGCCCGCCAATTTGTCGATCGAACCGAAGTGCTCGGCCAATAATTCGGCTCCCGTCGTGCCGATATGCCTGATGCCGAGCGCAAAAATAAGATTGGCCAGTGGTCTTTTTTTTGAGGACTGCAGGCCGGAAAGCATGTTTTGAGCGGACTTTTTTCCCATCCGTTCGATTTTGGTCAGGTCGGACTCGGTTAATTTATAGAGGTCGGAAACTCTTGCGATCAGATTCGCTGCCACCAGCTGTTGAATCAAGGCCGAGCCGACGCCATCTACATCCATGGCGTCGCGCGAAACCCAGTGCTCGATGCGCCGCTCGATTTGGGCCAGACAGCCGGAAGCATTGGGACAACGAAACGCCACCTCGCTACCGGTGCGCTCGAGCGGTGTCTGGCAGATCGGGCAATTTTCAGGATAGCTGAGCGGCGGGTTATCGTGCGTCCGTTTATCGATGCGGACGCTCACAACTTCAGGAATGATTTCGCCGGCTTTGCGCACAACGACCGTATCGCCTAAGCGCACATCCAATCTTTTGATCTGATCGGCGTTGTGCAGACTGGCACGTTTGACTGTCGTTCCCGCCAGTTTGACCGGTCTCAGCCACGCCACCGGCGTCACGGCACCCGTGCGCCCGACATCGAAATTAACTGCTTCCACAATCGTTTCTTCTTCTGCGGGCGGATACTTAAAAGCGATAGCCCATCGAGGACTGTGTGAAGTAGCGCCGACATGATTCCAGAGAGAGCGATCGTTGAGTTTGACAACGACGCCATCAGTTTGATATTCGAGGGAGTGGCGTTTTTGCGCCCAATCCTGACAAAATTCGGCCACCGCTTCAATGCCTTCAACCAGCCGCCCATTAGGCTCGACAGGAAGACCATAAGCTTTGAGCAGAGCCAGATTTTCAGCATGAGTGTCTGGCTGTTTCAGATCCGGGTCAGTCAAATGAACGAAATAAGCCCAGTAAGCCAATTTGCGCTTGGCAGTTTTGCGCGGATCCTTTTGTCGCAGTGAACCGCTGGCGGCATTGCGGGGATTAGCGAAAGGGGGCTCGCCTTCTTCGACCAACGCCTGATTCAGGGCGGCGAAACTGGCGGCCGGGAAATATACTTCCCCGCGCACTTCCAACAACTCAGGCATTTTCTCGGAAAATCCCCGGGGCAAAAACTGCGGATGGCATTGCAGCTGGTGGGGAATGCTCTCGATTGTTTTTAGATTGAGAGTGACATCTTCACCGACTTCGCCATTACCCCTGGTGGCACCTTCGACCAGCCGTCCATTTTTGTACGTCAGTGCAATCGACAGTCCGTCTATTTTCAATTCGCAAAAATACTGAAGCGCTCGATTAGCTCTCGAGTCCTGAGATTGCTCGCCTGCAGCCTCGACCGGTTCTAATTCCAGGGTGCGGCGCAAGCGTTCGTCCCACTTTCTCAGCTCTTCGTCACCCATAGCATTGGCCAGACTGAGAAGCGGCACTCGATGCTTGACCTGCCGAAATTCCGTGCTGGGTGCAGCCCCTACCGACTGGGTCGGGCTGGTGGGCAATTTCAGGTCGGGATATTGAGACTCCAGTTGTTCAAGCTCTTTGAACAGTCGATCAAACTGGGCGTCCGTCACTTCCGGTTTGTCCAAGACGTAATAACAAAAACGGTAATGCTCGATCTGGCGCGTCAAATCTTCCACGCGTTTAATCGGATCGAGACGTTCGGTAGAAGTGCCCATAGAACTTCTCCTTATCAGTTCAAACCTTCACGAGAGAGAATGATGCAGTCACCCTGGGCGGTGCCTGAGCAAATCGCCGCTGCACCGAATTTGAGTTTGCGTTTCTCCATCTCTCTGGCCAGAGTCAGAATAATTCTGGCACCACTGGCGCCGATCGGATGCCCCATGGCGATCGCTCCACCATTGACATTGACGCGCTCGGGATCGATGTCGAGCATGCGCATCGATTTCAATGCCACCGAAGCAAAGGCTTCGTTAATCTCGATCAGATCGAGCTGCTCTTTTTTCATACCCACTTTGGCCAGAGCTTTTTCAGTCGCCAGAGCAGGCACAGTGGCCAGATAAGGCACTTCCTGACCGATTGAAGCATGCGAAACGATCTTGGCCAAAGGCTTGAGGCCAAGCTCTTTCGCTTTCCTGGCGCTCATCAGAAGGAGAACAGCGGCACCGTCATTTACACCCGGCGCATTGCCGGCGGTGACAGTACCCGCTTCATAGAACACCGGTTTCAAACCGCGCAAGGCACCGATATTAGTATCAGCACGCGGTGCTTCATCTTGCTCCACTTTTTGCGTTTTACCTTTGCCCAGGGCAACCTCAACCGGCAAGATCTCGCTCTGGAAGCGCCCGCTTTCTTGAGCGGCAATCGCTCTCTGGTGACTGCGCAGAGCCCATTGATCCTGATCTTCGCGGCTGATTTTGAACTCTTCCGCCACTTTCGCCCCGTGCACGGCCATATGCACATTCGTGACCGGGCACTCGAGACCATCTTGCAACATGGCATCTTTGAATTGCACATGCCCCATTCTTTTGCCAAAACGGGCCGAATTCGCTTCCACCAGATAAGGCGCCTGGCTCATCGATTCCATACCGCCGGCCAGGATAATATCGCCGTCCCCGGCGCGAATCCGCAAATCTGCCAGGGTGACGGCACGCATCCCGGAAGCACAAACTTTGTTCACTGTCGTCGACTCGCAAGTAACAGGCAAACCGGCTTTGAAAAGCGCCTGCCGAGAGGGAATTTGACCGGCGCCGGCCTGCAGGACTTGACCCATGATTACTTCGTCAACCTGTTCACCTTTAATCTTGTGTCGGCTCAAAAGTTCTTTCATCAATGGAGCCGCGAGATCGCTCGCTGGAATTCCTTTGAGGGCGCCTCCCATTTTGCCAAAAGGGGTGCGCAAGCCGTCGATAATCACCGTTTCGTTGCCGTTGCCGTTTTCTGTCATGTTTTCATTTCCACATTGGAGCGTTCAGTGAAAGCCAAGTACAGCCTCATGTTAACGTCAGAAGAAGCGGAATTGCTCGACCTCCCTTTTTGTTTCAGTTTCTCTGTTTTTGACATCTCGAACAGCCTTACCGCCCGGTCCGAAGATATATAAGCGGTTTCTCTTATCAGGTTGGCAAGTATCATGCCACTGCCCAACAGTCCTTGATTGATTTATGATTAGATGGGAGGGTTCAGCCCAGCGGTTGGCAAAAGGCAAAAGCGATAGGGAGGTTCATGTCACAGTGGTTCGGCAACCCCGATCGAAAATCCGGCAAATTACCAGGTGGGACTTCCGGCAGCGGTCCCAATTCGCGCAGTCGCCCGCAGGCTAAACGCCCCTTCAGAGAGCCAATCGGCAAAACCGATCGATTTGTCAGGCCGCCAGTCGACGAAAACGTCGATGACGACGACCAGTGGATTGATGAAGTCGAGGAAGCGCCGAGAACTCCTCAGCGACCTATCGCCCGCCCATCCGTCAGTCGTGGACTGCCACAACCCCAGCGTGCGGCCCAGCCATCATCTCAACGCCCGCGGCAAAGGACCGCACCCAATCAGTATCCGGCTGAACCCGCAGAGTACGTGGGCGAACCGGGACAATACCCAGGGGACGCGGCTGACCAGCAAGAGAGAGAATTGGCTGCAGGAGCCGATCCAGCTGGAGTGCCAATCACCCGGATAGAAATCGGTCGACGCGCTGTCGCCCTCATAATCGATCTCTTGGCTTGTTATATGGCCTCTGTGGGAATCATGCTCATCCCTTTCGTGGGCAGCTTTCTGAACATTACTCTGGTTTTGACCCTGATTTTTCTGATTCGAGATTTCTTCTTTGAAGGTCGCGGCATCGGCAAAAATTTCATGGGGCTGCAAGTGGTCGACCGAGCTTCGGGCCTACCCCTCAATCTCGTTCAATCGGTGCAGCGCAACATAGTGCTGATTGCTCCGTGTCTGGTCACACAGGTGATCGGTCTGGCTTTGAGACTGGTTCCAATTCCATTTTTAGACCACTTCGTCAAAGAAGTAGTCGATATCGTCAGCAAGGTCTACGTCGTCATCGTGCTTCCGCTCGAAGCCTATCGCGCGTACAGTCGAGCCGACGGTTTGCGCATCGGCGACGAAATTGCCGGTACCGAAATCGTCGAATCGACCATGGATTTCAGCAAGCCCCTTCCTCGAGAATGAACGACCGCCTATGAAGTTTTTCGCCCGGTAGCTTGAAGAGTGATTAGCTAATGGTCTACATTTATGCGAAGGCATTCACGGATAGCCATTTAGATGAGTTGTGCCATTAATGACGCAAAAAGTCGCTTACTTATGGGGACCAATCTCCAGTTTCTCTGGGCCGTTGGCTGCTTGGCTGGTGACCAAGGGCTGGCAAGTGCACGTGGCGACCAAGTCAGCGCTCAACGTTCTCAGCCTCTCCCCTCTTGACCTCTACTCTTCGGCGCTCGCCCTTCTCGAACAAGAGATAGGCGGGCGGGACAAATATCGAACCTTCCAGGATCGGCTCAAATTGGTGGACGAAGCCGATGCTTTGAAAGGCACCAAATACGATGCTTTTATTTTTTGCGGACTGCCCGCCAACTTCGACGAGCCTCGAGCACCTCGTGCGCCATGGGCGGCCGATCGCTTGCCCTCAATCATGAAATCACTGAAGGGTGTGCCGACTTTTCTGGTCTCTTCGGTTTGGGGCGGAATCCAGTCAGACTCAGTCGTGCCGGAAGAATTCGAATTTCAAAGACGCAAACCGAAATCGCATTGGGAAAGCGTCTGTCAGCACTACGAAAACAAACTGCTGGAAGGTTTGAGCACGGTCGAGTCACCCTGGTATCTGGTGCGCATTCCCATGTTAGCAGGGTCGGTTGACTCGGGCGACACGATGAATTTCACCGGCCCGTATAATCTATTCAAAGCGCTTGCCCACCCGCTTTCAAACGGCGGCTCACCGAATAATGCCTCGGCCAAACCGTTGAAATTACAGCATAATCCAGATGCCACACTCTGGTTTTTGCCGGTCGACGCAGCAGTTTACATGTTCTGGAAATTTCTCGAAGACGAAAACCGACCGCGCATTTGCAATCTGGTTTCCACCCAGGTCACTCTCAATCGAGAATGGCTAACATCTCTGGCTCAGGCTCTGGGCAAAGAAGATGTGCAATCGGCCGAATCAGATGATTTGAACTTGCCTGGAGTTTTGCGCAAATCACTGCTGGACAATTTGCAAATTCGCACGCGTAATTTGTTCGAAGTCGCATCGCGCTATCAATTGTCGCCGGTGCGCCTGGACAAAGAATATTTTCAAAGAGTACTCAAGGTAGCCGAAGGCAGGCGTTGGGGCGCGCCACCGGCTGGTGCAGCCAAGCCTGAACCGCTCAATTTCTCAGAACGACTGGCTCAATTTTATTTCGAGCGTTATTTGCCCGAGCACTTCACTGAAGGCTTCCTCAAAAAAGCCACCGCTGGTGGTGTGTCAATCGGTTTCATTTTGAAAGGGCGCAATGGCTTGGGTTGGGTTTTGAAATCAGATAATGGCTTAACTGTCGTCGAGCCCTACATGGCATTCCACGGCAAACCATCTATCACTTTCCAATTCACCGGCTCGACCATGACCAAGCTCATTCAAAGCAAACTACCGTTGCACCGAGCCTTGCTGATGCGCGAAGTAGAAGTGGAAGGACCACTGCTCGACGCCATGCGAGTGACTAATGTCTTCGACCGTTTCCTCAAAGACAACCCGATGGCTTCAGTCGACTTTGCCGCAGTCAAAGAGGACAGCGTTACTTAGCAAGGGCACGGCAGGGCTCGTCTATTGATTGGCGATGTTGATGGGGGCAGTTTCTGCGTCCCCTTTGTTATCGGGCGCCAGGGCGCCATAGAGATTATCGAGCCAGTGACCCATTTTCTCTTTCTTCGTCAAAAGATAATCCAGATTGTGACTGTTGCAGGCAGCGGGCAGACTGACGCGGTCAGTCACTACCAGTCCATAGCCATCCAGCCCAACAATCTTGCGCGGATTGTTGGTGATGATTTTTACTGTCTTCAAGCCGAGATCGCAAAGAATCTGGGCGCCCACTCCGTAATCACGCAAATCGGGCTTGAAGCCGAGCATTTCATTGGCTTGCACCGTATCTTTACCGGCATCTTGCAGGGCGTAGGCTTTGATTTTGTTGAGCAGACCGATGCCGCGTCCTTCCTGGCGCAGGTAGACTAAAACGCCGGCCTCTTGTTTGGCAATCATGGCCATTGCTGCTTCCAATTGAGGTCCGCAGTCGCAGCGCAGGCTGGCAAAAACATCGCCGGTCAGGCATTCGCTGTGGACGCGGATGAGCACATCTTTGTCGCCTGCGACATCACCTTTGACAAAAGCGAGATGCTCTTGTCCATCGAGCGTGTTGCGATAGGCATGCAAAGTGAATTGTCCGTAGGCAGAGGGAAAGGTTGCAGTCGCCTCACGCACGACGAAGCGCTCACGCGACAGTCGATAAGAGATCAGCTGAGCGATATTGATAATTTTCAGGTTGTGTTTTTTGGAAAATTCTATTAATTCAGGCACACGAGCCATGGTGCCGTCAGCATTGAGAATCTCGCAGATGACTCCGGCCGGTTGCGCTCCGGACAATCTGGACAGATCCACCGCCGCTTCTGTGTGACCGGCGCGTTGCAGAACCCCACCGGCTTTGGCCACGAGCGGATTAATGTGCCCCGGTCGCCGTAAGTCGGCGGAGACACAAGCCGGATCGGCCACGACTTTGATTGTCGTTGCTCGATCGAAGGCGCTGATCCCGGTGGACACACCAAATCTGGTATCAGCATCAACGGTAACGGTGAACGCGGTTTGTTGCGACTCGGTATTTTGCTCGACCATCATCGGCAAATTGAGGTGATTCGCTTTTTCGCGAGTCAGTGCCAAACAAACCATACCGCGGGCTTCCGTCACCATAAAATTGATCATTTCAGGAGTGACCAATTCGGCCGCACAAATCAGGTCGCCTTCATTTTCACGACCTTCGTCATCGGCAACGACGACAAAACGGCCTGAAGAAATTTCTGCGAGCGCTTCCTCGACTGAGCTAAAAACATTTTCGCCGAGAGGTTCTGATTTGGACAGAGCCTGCCTGGCTTGCTCGAGAAAGGACTCGGGCGCTTTATCGATTGCTGTCGATGGCGTTGTCGACTTGCCGTTGCCGGCGATTTTTCCGCTCTTAGAATGTCTCATTGTTTCCTTCCATCAATATTCGATTCAAATTTACTTTCAGGCACGTTGGGCAGTCTGAACCGGGTTGAGTTTAGCTAGACTCGGCTCCAGCCATCTGGCGACGTAGCGCGCGACCACGTCAGTTTCGATATTCACCCGGCTGCCAACGACCAGTTCACCAAGAGTAGTGGCATTCAAGGTGTGCGGGATCACCGCCACCTTGAAAGAAAAGTTCTGGTTGTCCGAGGCATCCGGCTGTCTAACATCGCTCAGTCCCCAGACAGTCAACGACACTCCTTCCACGGCGACTGAACCTTTTTCGACAAAGAAGGGAGCAAGTGCGTTCTCAGTCGCGAATGTGACTATGCGCGAGAAACCTTCTTCGGCGATGGACTCGATTTTACCGACAGCGTCGACATGACCGCTGACTAGATGGCCGCCCAGCCGATCTGAAAATTTGAGAGCCCGCTCGACATTGACTTTACTGCCCCTGGTCAAAGCGCCCAGCGTCGTGCGGCGCAATGTTTCATGCACGGCTTCGACAGTGAACCAATTATTTCCTGGTTCCCCGCCTAACTCGACGACAGTCAGACAAGCACCACTGACACTCACCGAGTGGCCGATTTGCAAATCGCTGCCAATCTCGGCCACTTTGATTTTCAGAGCCCGGCCCTCATCACTATCGGTGACGCCTATGACCGTCGCAATTTCTTCAATGATGCCTGAAAACAAAGCCCGTACCGCTCGCAGCTAGCTATGCAAATGACATCATTTTAGCGGATACACGACCGTGCCAGACGTCAGGTAGGCATATATTACGCAGGCGTCTTGAAGAATTTCCGCCAGCCGCGGCAAATCTTAGGCAAAAATGAAAATGAGCAGATATCTTCGGCACGGATGGGAGTTCTCCCATAGCATCCCCGCCCGTCTTCTATTACATTTGTGCTTGTGAACCGAAAAAGCTCTTCCGCGTACACAATAGGAACCCAGACCATGCCTCCTGGTGATTTCGTACCTCCAACTACTAAGATAGATGGCGGTCCCCAACTTAATAGCTCAGCATACATTTACGATGGTCAGCCTGTGGCCAAGCCAATAGTGGCCGCAGTGACTCAGCCCGATGCTGGCGTCAAGACAGTGACTCAGCCCGATGCCGGCGTCAAGACAGGACCAGTGGCTCAGCCGGCACAGCAAGAAGTCGCCACTGTATCACCAGCGCCCAGGCAGGTAGCAGCGGCAGAACTGACCTCAGTCAGACCAAGTGCCCCTTCAGGCCAGGAAGTAACCCATCGCAGAGCCGCCAGAAAGGCCGCCACAAGCGGTGGTTGCAACAACGTCAATTATGGTGACGCAGGCAGCGGTGCTCACGATTATGATCAATGGAATGCCGATCCCGACCGCAGTCATGCTGCATCAGGTAGCCTCGCCGACCAGTGGTTTCAGAAAAATGACAAACTGCCTGCCGACTTGAAGATGGACAATTGCATCTATACGGTGCAGTTTGGCGATTCGCTATCGACGATCGCCAAGCGCGAGCTGACCACGGAAGGCAAAGCGGTCAATAAACAAAGTTTGAAAGATGAGATGGACCTGATTGTCAGTCTCAACGACTGCCATTATCAGAGCCTGGACAACAATCAAGA
>CAJCHQ010000987.1 GCA_903970295.1 Bryobacterales bacterium | reverse complement strand
TTGGTAGGCGGACCTCTGGACTTCAGCACAGGGCATATTCTCGCCACCAACGGCAATATTCACGATCAGATTTTGAATTTGTTGAAGGAATTCAAAGCGGTCAGTATTGCTTATCCTGAAGCGTAAACTGAACGATCAAGGCGCTTGCTCGATCTGTGCTGCGCCCTCACTTTCCGGTGCCGGATTATTCGGATTCGGAGTAATCAACACTGCGTTTGGTGCCAGGAAGTTTTCTGGTGCGCGCTGCTTGTCTTTCTCATCCGCATAAAGTTTATCTGCCAGTCTGTAATGATCGAATTTGTCTCTCACCAGATCAGTACCCGGAGATGTCCACAAACTAAACTTTTGCTTCCAGGCTTCGGTCAGAGACAGTATGGGTTTAAGTTCGTCGCGCACAAAAGTTTGCGTTCCCGGCCTTACAATTGCGCTCTGTTCCATGCTCGAAGACCACCACACCTGAAGGCGTTCGTCTCTAAACGAAAAGGTTTATTCCTAGACAGGGCAAATGGACGTTCTTAAAGATTCATTGCTTGGAGAAACGCTTGTGGCGGTTGAGTCAATGCCCGAGTCGATTGATCGGGCTCGAAGTCATCTGGCACTTCGAATTCTTTTAGCACTTCGTCGATTAGTCCTTGCCGTAGTGACGTGGTCAAATCTGTGCAGTAGTAAACGGCGGTTGAGAAATTTTCCGATCCAGGAGTGGCATCAAATAATTCTTGAACCGATGTGCGTACATGCGAAGACTCGTTCAGTTCAACCAGTTCAACTTCTTTGTCACCGTTGGTCAAAATCGCATAAAGGCCTGCTTCGTTCCGCAATTGATCAGCCTTTTCGAACGGTCCTTCAAATTCCCAAGTCCCAATTAATACAGTCATATTGCCTCCTATTTCAGGCAGTTGTATTTATTCCTTTGAGCACCGGCTGATGTGAAGTCTCGCAACCTTCCGACTAAGGTGGGGTTAAGTTCAAAAATTAGTTAAGCCGATTTTTTTCGTCTGCACAGTGTATGCAGAGAGAGTCTAATTGTAGTCTTGATTGGGACATGCGTTTACCTCTTTCGATATGCTTTAGGTTCGAATGATAGTGAACTCGAGCAAAAGTGAGTTGCGGCTCACCTTCTATAGTGTTTAATGGACGTCTGCAGTAATTTCGCCGCTCGCTCACGCATATCGTGAGTTCAGGCTTGAGGAGAGCTGATCGCACCGCTCGATGCACTAATAGTTTTTGCGGTGGCGCTTCTGGCTGGTGGCGTGGCCTACGTTTCCGGTTTTGGCATTGGCAGCCTGTTGACACCTTTATTCGCTTTACGTGTGGATGTGCAATTGGCAGTGGCTGCGGCCTCGATTCCTCATTTTGCTGCGACTTTGTGGCGTTTGCTCTTGCTGCGAAAACGAATCAATAAGGAAGTTTTTTTGCATTTTGGTCTTTCGAGTGCCCTTGGAGCGGTCGTTGGTGCGTTAGCGCAAAACTTCCTCAATAATCCGGCAATGATTATTGTTTTTGCCGGACTACTCATAGCTGTTGGCTGTGCCGGCGTCACAGGAATCTCCTCGAAACTACGTTTTGGTCCAAAAGCTGCTGGTGTTGCTGGTTTATCTTCTGGTATGTTCGGTGGTTTGGTTGGGAATCAAGGCGGTATAAGATCGGCTGCACTTCTGGGATTCAATCTTCCCAAAGAAGAATTCGTAGCGACTGCTTCAGCAATTGGTTTGATCGTCGATTCGGTCAGGATGCCCATCTATTTTGCGATTAGATCGGCTGATCTAATCAATCTGTGGCCGTACATTTCTGTAGCCTTGCTGGGAGTACTGACAGGTACTTGGGCAGGCAAGTCTGTGCTATCGAAAATCTCCGAATCCATGTTTAAGAGAATTGTCGCGGCCTTGATATTACTTCTTGGAGTGGCAATGCTTTTCAAATACAAGCCCTAATAGTGGTGCAGGCGCTAGCTCAGGGATTCTACGATGAACGAATCCACTGTGCCACTCGTCCCTCTAATTCCCACTTTGCCGGCGTTGGGCAAATCCTGATCTCGCGCACGCAGACACAGCTGCTGGTCCAAATATAATTCGAGAGCATCGTCAACTGCCTTGAAACAAATTTGCGAAAATGGAGACTCTATATTCTTCTGGCACAGCCGTGTCCAGACGCCGCTCACGTTTTTCCACAGATGTGCTTCGCTCTCGCGATAGATAGTCGCCATATACATATTTTGCTCGTCCGGCCCTTGATGCCGACACACAACCGAAATTTGTTTATCATCGCCTTCTATCATGACTGGATTAGTGACTGTGATTGCACTGTTTTTGAATTCTTGTACATTGAAAACAGCTAAATTCATGACAGCGCTCTTTAGTTCCACCCGCCCTTTCTCTTGCTCGATCACGACTTCTCCGAAATGGGTGAGCCAGTTTTTTTGCAAATTCGGATTGCTCAAATCTGTTTGCATTTGCCGATAGGCTGCCATACTTTGTGGCGAACCTTGAATCTCACCGTTAAAAGGCAAGCCGTGATGGCACGAGTCGGCAGCATCAAGTACTCGTATTTCGTGAACGGCTCCGCTGTGAGGCAACTTTATATAATCGATTTGGCGTAATGAGGTGGAATTGAGAACGGCTATGCCGCCATCGGACGTGCCTCGCTCGTGCCGCCCGGATATCTTGGAAATACCAACGAAAGCTTGCCCTCTGGCACAGGCTAATCCTCGAGTGATCGTTCGATCGTTCTGGGCACTCCAGACAGTGGCATTGCTTTTGACCTCGAGCAAGCTTCCTTGTTTGCTGTTACAGACAATCAATTCGTTGTTTTCACGCGGCCAGATATTGTGCGCCCAGAGTGCCGTCGTTTCGATTCGCCGAATCAGTTCTAGATCCGGCCAACTCAATTCCAAAATAAACGAATTACGATCCAGATTATGAGCCAGCACAAACAAGCGACCATCGTAAAATGTGACCGAATTAAAGTGCTGGCCAACCTTGTTTTTCGCACCTAATCTGTCCCATCGCTCGTCGTTGAGCCACTTCTGGAAATAGAACAAGTCTTTTTGTCTGAAAACACTCAGGCAGTTTCGCCCGGTATTGGTGACCACGACGAATTCTTCGTGACAGACGAGCTGGTGGGGTGTCGACAGGCAGTGGTTTCGTGTTTGAGCACCGAGGCTGAGCCTGCCGACTTCTGAGTTTACATAGTCTTCCAGGCTGACCATGTTGTCATTGTCGAGTCCGCTATGGCTCAAGCAGAGATTGCCGATGCGGTCCCAGGAGATGCCGTAGTATTCGCCGCGCCCATGCTCGACGACCTCGATCTCGTGTGTTACGGAATCGACAACAAATATCCAGGAGGGACAGGCGACTAATAAGCGCATATGGCTTGTTCACCGTTGTAGCGGTGGTGTTGGCTGGGCGATAAATCCGGGCCATCATACCAAATCGTTGACTATCCCGATTCGAGGTTGCTGCCCGGCTGGTAAGGTGCACCGTGTGCCCTCTCAAGCGCGCGACATGAATAAAACGGCTGGGCGAGCTGCACTGCAGGCGGTGGCATCAATTCGGAATAGCAAATTGGTTCGCCCGTCCCAACCGGGTATCAATAGGCACAAACCGTAAGTGAAGTTTTGACCGACTGTCAGGAAGAATTAGAACAGTCTCAAACCGACGGCTGTATTTTTCTATATCCTTAGCTAAGCCCGCTCTGACATAACTGGGACTACTGATGACTAAGCATTTGAGTCGGCTCGAAAATGAAAGCATTTTCACGATTCGAGAAGCATACCGCAAGACCAAAAATCTCGCACTTCTCTGGTCTATGGGGAAAGACTCGACTGTTTTACTGCACCTCGTCCGCAAAGCCTTTATCGGTAGATGTCCTATCCCTCTCGTGCATATCGATACCAGTTACAAAATCCCCGAGATGATCGAATGGCGCGACGCTTATGTGAAACGACATAATCTCAAATTGATTGTCGGCATGAATTCGGCCGCACTGGCGAGTGGTATGAATCCTGAACTCGGCAGGCTGACATGCTGCCAGGCTTTAAAAACCGAGCCGCTCTTGGAAGTGATTCGTCAACATCAAATCCAGGCCCTTCTGGTTGGCATTCGAGGCGATGAAGAAGGTTCACGCTCCAAAGAAAAAGTCGTTTCACCGCGTTCCGGTTCCGGTTCATGGATTTATAAGGAGCAGCCCGCCGAAGTCTGGCGTTACTATAATTTGCATGTTCCTGAAACGGTGCATTTGCGGGTGCACCCGCTTTTGCAATGGACTGAAATGGATGTCTGGCATTACATCGAACAGGAAAAGCTGGAGGTATTACCACTCTACCTGGCCCGAGAAGGTCGGCGCTACCGCACCCTGGGCTGCGCTCCCTGCAGGAAATCAATCGAATCGTCGGCATGCTCGGTGCCCGAAATAATTGCGGAACTTGAAACCATTCCCAAAAGCGAACGGGTCGGACGGGCTCAAGATGGAGTCGATCACTATGCTCTGCAGCAGCTGCGCAGCAAGGGGTATATGTGATCAGTCTGGTCGATCAAAAAGTTCTCAATGTCGTCGTCATCGGTCATGTCGATCACGGCAAGTCGACACTTCTTGGTCGCATACTTTTAGAAACCGGCTGCATTGCCACCGACAAAGTAGATAAGGTGCGCGAAATCTGCAAGCAAAAATCAGTCCAATTCGAACCTGCCTTTTTGCTCGATGCTCTGAAAGAAGAACAAGAGCAAGGCGTTAGTATTGACACGGCCAGATTTGTAATCGAATTGGATGGTGTGAAGTTGGTTCTGATTGACGCGCCAGGACATGTCGAATTTTTGAAAGGCATGGCTTCCGGTGCCTCGGCTGCCGATGTCGGTCTTCTAATTGTTGATGCAATCGAGGGAATCAAGTCGCAGACGAGACGCCATTGCCGAATTTTATCGCTACTCGGTGTCAATGAAACGATCGTTGCTCTGAACAAGATGGACAGCATCAAGTACAGCGAGCAACACTACCTTCGCCTGCGCTATGAGATGCAAGAAATGATGGAGCAGTATCAAATGCGGTGCTGTAAGTTCGTACCCATTTCAGCACTCGCCGGCGACAATGTCGTGGGCCAAAGCGAGAATATGCTCTGGTACGATGGTCAGCCCCTGGCCCGAGAATTAATTGCGATAGCCTCAGCTTCTGGCGCTGGCACCGACGAATTCGACGCCAACCAGTCCAGCTCGTTTCGCATGTTGCTTCAAGATGTATACCGTTTCGATGACCAGAGGTATTTCGCGGGCTCAGTGATTTCCGGTCGGCTCGAACCTGGTCAATCAGTTTATTTCTCACCCTCCGGCAAGAGTTCGGTGGTCAAGTCGATCGTCAAATTTCCCGATCAAGATGCGGCTGTAGCTGTAGCAGGCGACTCGCTGGCGATCACGCTCGTCAATCAGATCTTTGTCGAACGTGGAGAGGTCGTCTCTTTCGCGCATGACGTTCCAGATTTTGGCACCCGTTTCCGTGCTCGCATAGTTTGGATTTCGAATGAGCCATTTTCGGAAGAGACACAATATCTCTTGAAGATAGGCACGGCTGAAACCTTTTGCAAATTCACACTTGAGTCAGATTTCGATTATCAGAATCAGACGGCCATGGGCGAGTTTTTGGAAGGTTCTGTTGAAACTTTGATGCCGGTTGCTTTTGAGTCGAGTGGTGCCCTGAAGAGCTTTGTCCTTTGTTCGACCTATTCGACCGTGGCTGTCGGTGTCATCACCGATGTTTGCGCCACTCTTTCTCCTAGTGCCAAAACTAATGCACCCGTGCAACTGCAAAAGAATTTTGTCAGTCGCGAACAGCGCGAACAAAAATTCGGTCATCGTGGCTGTGTTTTGTGGATGACCGGCATTTCTGGTGCCGGCAAAACCACTCTGGCTGCCGAATTAGAACGTCGGCTTTGGGAGCATCAATGCAATGCCGTCATGTTGGACGGTGACAATATTCGCCATGGACTATCGAGCGATCTTGATTTTACGCCAGCCGGCCGCGCCGAGAACATTCGCCGAATCGCGCATCTGGCACAACAATTCATGTCAGCCGGCTTGATCGCGATCGTCTCTTGTATTTCACCGCAAGCCATGGACAGGGCTTTGGCACGAGAGATTATTGGAGCTGACGACTATATCGAACTCTATATTTATTGCCCGATCGAAGAGTGCCAAAGAAGAGATGCGAAGGGCTTATACAAGCGAGCCAAAGACGGTGAAATCGCTAGTTTCACTGGTGTCGCTGCTCCATACCAGGCGCCGAAACATCCAGCTTTGTTGCTCGATACATCTCGCCAATCCGTGGTCGAAGAAGTCGAACGAGTGCTTGCACTCTTGAGCGATCGTGGCGTTATCGATCGGTCAATTGGGCGGACTCTTTAGATGGGTTTCTTGCGCACAAGCAAGCAAGACGTCTTATCGGATGCTGCAACTTCCCAGTCTGGATTGTTTTTCAAGTCTGCGACAACGCGACTGTTGGCTGGAAATAAAAGCCAGTCGATTTTGCGATCATCCAGTACTTTTCCGTAGCCAGGCATGGTTTGGCTGACAGCGGCGTACTCCTGGTAGAAATTCTCACCGTAGAAATCAGCTCGATCGTCAATGAAAACGCGGGATGAATCCGGTTGAGCCGGGTCATACATTTTCAAGCGCAGGTAGCCGCCCCAATTATCGTAATTCATGCCTGATTGGGATTTCAGTCCGGACTTTTCTAATTTAGCCAGCGTAGTTAGAGTGGCTGCAGGCAGAAGTTCGGTGTCAAAGTCGGAAGTAATCTGAGCCACGCCGAGGTTGCCTTGCCAGAACACCGCAGCTATTCCCAAAACAAGGACAGTCAAGACGGGAATTAAATGCGCCTGGCACAGTGCTTCATTTTCATTAAACCCATCCCCGACCTCCTTCAGTTTCGCCACAACCAGGCGCCACCATCCTCTTGGTGTCAAGCGAGAATCCGCCGACTGGACGGCGTCAACCATAGTCAGTGGTTTGACACTGGAAAATAATTGAGCGATCGCCGGGATTGCCACAATCACAAACAGCGGCATGTGCCTGACCGCACTCAAGGCTAAATGACCAAAAGCAATGCAACAGATCAATCTTGGCAGAGACAAGCGCTTCGAGCTGATCGCTAGCGAGATGATCAAGAGCGCGAACATTATTTCCAAACAAGCGGCGGCAAAGTCTCCATGAAATGTCGGCGACATGTATTCTTGAGTGGCTTGAATGACAGCGTTGCCCTTCAAATATTGATATGTGTATGAGTACAGTTTGAATCCGTACGGATTGATTAAAGTAGCAGCTAAAGTCAAAAGCCCGACGATGACAAAATCTCGAGCCTTGAGCAAATCGGCGGCCCGTTTTTCTGGATTGGCAAAAATTGCCAGACCGATTAGTGTGCAGATAAAATAAATGCCGATCAACCCCAAGCCTACAGGAAATGCTGCTGGATGACTGTTCATCCAGATGATCATAAAAAGAGGAAGTGGCAAAAAGAAACGCAGTCCCGAAATCCTTCCGCGATAGCGATCTTCCAGGGTGGTCGTGAAAATATAAACACCGAAAAAGGTAAATAAATGCGGCCGCGCCAGCCAGTGAATCGATGAGGTCAAGGCACCTAGCACGACCAGAACCAGAGTCGGTATGAAATGACAGCCTTCAACTCGCCGGCATCGTTCGTACAAAAGCAGGAATAACGAGGCGATAAAAGCGCTCACCGCAACAGCTAAAAGCTTGATGCCACCAAGATTGTAGAACCAGGCCATGATTGTGTCTGAGAGCCACTCGTATCTGACCCATTCCCGATCGAGGAAGTTGTAGGAAATCAACTCTTTCAATCCGACAGTATGTTCTTTCAAAATATTGATGCCGTCGAACAAATGCCATCCGGTCGAGCCATCGCTAAAAATAAGGGTCGGTCTGAGACCAAGCATGATTACCAGTAACAAAACAAAGATGATGTCGCCAATATCTGGTAAGAATTTAGCCACCAGTCGGTCGGTCGCACTGAGCGTATTGGCACCAGAGGCAGTGGCACTAGTACTGGCTTTGGCCGTTTCATGGGCAGTTGCGCCGGCTCCCGTCGGCAGCTGCTCGTCCGGAGTGGAATCAGAAGCGCTCATGACGCTGCCTCAGTGGTGCGAATGTTCGCAACACTCTTCTTTGGAGGAGCCAGCATGCACAGCCAGATTTTGTTGTGGAAATTCAATTTTTTTTTGTTTGTATTGACCGGTGCGCGACCGGAGTGAAATTCTCATAACTTCGCCGAGCATTTTGATCGAGTCGACGACGACGTTGACTTTCGAGCCTTCGACATTGGACCAGTTGATCGCTATCTCAGATGTCTTATACCCTCGACTTTTAGCTATGAATAAAATTTCTACGTCAAATGCAAAACCGTTCTCGACAGCGACTGAGAAAATATCGTGAGCGCATTTCTTAGTGAATAATTTGAACCCGCATTGGGTGTCGTAAATGCCGTCCAGCACCAGGGTTTTGACGATTGTATTGAATGAGTTGCCGATAAACTTGCGGTGCGCCAATGCTTCGACTTTGCGATTGTCGTCTGGTTTTGCCCGTGAACCAATGGCGATTAATGAGCCCGAGCGTAATGCGGCCTCGAGTTTTTCTAACTCTTCTATTGGTGACGAGCCGTCGGCAAGATCGGAAG
>CAJCHQ010000986.1 GCA_903970295.1 Bryobacterales bacterium | reverse complement strand
CCCCAGGTTTTGACGCCTCCGGGAGTGCTTGGACCAGCTTTAAGCGGGTTCATCCCACCACCGCCGTCAGCACCCGGTCCGATACCGCCTTATCTGAATCCACAAGGCGGCATCAATCCCACACAAGAAGTACAAGTGCCTGCCGGCGGACAGTTGCCTGGCACAGGCGGCTATTACGGTTCGATTCCGAATGTGCGCAAGGGCGGGCAGAAAACAATTGAGTATGCGCACCGAGAACTTCCCAGCATTATGGGCGGCGGTGGTCCTAACCAGGACAGCGTCACATTGATGGGTCCCCTGGCTGGTTTTGGCGTTCCTTACGGCATTCCCACGGGCAACGGTTACAACAACGGACCGGCTGGCTCTAACAACAGTCTGCGTCAGACTTCGGTCGACCTGGGCGGCGGCGCCCGCATGAAGGTCGGCAATCAAATCATCTCCACCAACCAGTCGATTCAAGATTATGGCCACAACGTGCTCACGACTTCTCCGATTGGCGGCATCACGGCCCGGCAATCGACCGACATGGGTCAGGGTATCCACGGAAGCGGCATACAAGCTGGACGCACCACTGATTACGGCGCCAACTTCCAGCCCTTCAATCCGGCAAACCTCGGACCTGGCGTCCGCAACCCACAAAGTTCGTGGCTGCTGAACCCTCAGGCTGTTGAAACATCCCACTAAACGATCGTCGTCAGTAACAGTAGATACCGAACGACTTCTCGAGCACTGGGGCAAAGATGAGCGACAAAGTAAACCACAGCGCTGAGCGCAATCAGAGCCAGTAAAGAAAATAGAATCCAGGTTCCTGATTTTGGCTTTTTAGTTGACGTCATGATTTAATCAGCCGCAGACCCGGCCATGAAACTTGTATAAACTAGCGCACGCAAGGTGTGTAATGCCGCGCACGGTCAAAGAGTCTAGCACGTGCTGGAGCCCTTTCCCCAAACTACTCGAGTCTTAGGTTTGGGCGGGTGATTCTGACTTCCTCGACCAGGATGTTCCGCACTATTCGCGCAAACTCCAGACTTTCTTCCTGCTTGCCCTGGCGCTCGAGCAGCGTAGCCAATTCCGAGCTCACGTATGCAGCGTCGAGACTCTTGCGCCCGTACTTCTCTTCGACATGACGCAAGCACTGACGCAGCAGCTTTTCAGCCTCTGGCAAATCACCCTCCGCAGCCCGCAGCTTAACTGCTCGCAAGGTGGTCTGGGTATAATTCGGTTTATTCATGGTGAAAGTCTAATACCGAAATATGAAAGTCTCGTGAAACTCCTGATTTTCAGGGGATCGTAAGCTTACGCCGAGTCACTGATAGTCTGAACTAAGATACACCATCGAATTGACACCATATAAAGTGTCGATACACGGCTAGACTTCTTTGCTCGGACGCAATTTCTCTGTCACGGAAACGCACTCATAGCTGAAATCACGTACGATTTTGTTGGCTGTGAACTCGACTCCATCTGCCGTCATATCTAAAGAATAAACAAGTGTCGAACCATCAAAAACCTGCACCTCGCCCGTGACAGCGTTTTGAAGACAACACCATTCCAAACCACCTTTAACGAGCAAAAGTCCGTTCTTGGCAGCGTCTTTGCTACTGCCCGCTCCCACTTTGACCACCCGAATGTCAGCTGCCTGTTCAGTGATCGCTTTGGCTAGAGCGGCGAATTTTTCACTCATTCCCTCACCATATATTCCGCAAACGGCTTAAAAAATCGCTTTGAAGACTTCTTTGACGGCTTTGCCGGTGACGCCGACACCAGTTTTGGCAGCTTTATCCGTGGCACCTACAGCTGTTTTCGCTGCTCGATCCGGAACGCCCACGACCGCTCCGGCAGCTGACGAATTACCTTTTACTTTCGCTCCAGAGAACGGAGCGGGTCCACCATTATCGACACCATTGCTGTTTGGAATCGGGGCACCATTCTGGTCGTATTGAACACCATTTGGCGCTCCGTACGGATTGGTATTGAAAGAGCCGCCGTATGGATCTTTGGTCTGGGCAGCGTAAGCATTCCCACCCGGAGCACCATAATTGCCTGCGGCAGAAGCACCATAATTGCCTGCGGCAGGAGCACCATAATTGCCTCCACCCGGAACTCCATATTGCGGTCCGCCATCGACAGCCGAACCAGTGTCAACCGGTCCTCGCAATCCACTACCTGAGTAATTAGAGTTGCCCGCGTCTACTGCTGTGTTGAAACCGCTTGCTGAACCGTCAGCCCTAGGTAATCGGTAGTCCTGCGCGGAAGCGTACGAACCGTTGTACTGGGCTTCGCAAGGACGGCACAGACCCGCAATCGCCACAGCGACTAGAAGTACAGCGCTCACTTTATTCATGATGACACCTGATACCCATCGGTTCAAACACATACACATTATATCCACCGCATTCAATTTATAGGTCGTCTGTAAACTTCAGGTGTTCGTCCGTTTCGGGGACTGTAAAGACGCCTGTACATCTCAGCAGGGAAAATGTATGCTACCGAATATGATGCGCGAAATTGATGTCCGCCAAGCACTGCACGACAGCGAAATCAGACGAATAGTCAGTTATGATCCGCTCAGCCTGGTTGTCGATGAGTTGGGAGTGCTTGAAGGAAAATACCGAATAGATGTGGCTGTGATCAACGAACACTTTCACGGTTACGAAATTAAGAGCGCGTCAGACAATCTCAATCGACTGCAAGCCCAGCAACAGAGCTACAATCGAATTTTCGATCGCATGACTCTGGTAGCCGATGAGCGACATGTGGTCGAGGCGATCAAAATCGTGCCACCATGGTGGGGTTTGATTGCGGTTAGCAACAAAGACGGCAAACCGCATCTCAACGAGATCTGGCCATCACGTTTGAATCTCAATGTCGATCCGCATTCATTGTGCCAGTTGCTCTGGCGCGACGAAGCTCTGCAAATTCTGAGAGACCTTGGTTTGCACAAGGAACTGCAAAACAAGTCGCGCAAACTAATGTGGAAACTTTTGGCGACTGTTCTGGAAACGACAGAGCTGCGACAAAACATTTCAGCCAAACTGAGAACACGAAAAGATTGGCGTTAGAGTAGTTGTCGCAAAGCCTCACATTCAGGGGATAGAGCTTTTCGAGCAATTCAACCTACGGGATGATACCTGCATTATTGCCGCGGGGTCTGATCACCACTCCGTTGAATATTCCAAAATTTCTAGTCCTTGTGCCTACAATCGTGCCTCTGGTCGTAACAGTCGTGGTTGGCACAGTCTTGGTTGGCACAGTCGTAATTGGCACCGTGGTAACTGGCACCGTCTTGACTGGCACCGTCGTGACTGATGAACTTGGTCGCACAACAACAATAGGTGCTGCTGGTTTTGGCGTAATCACAGGCAGTTTGGGCAAATTGCTTTGCTGGCTGACAAATATTGATTGAGTAGGAGCGTGGTGATGGTGGTGCGTCGCCACTCCTACCGCAACGGGAACTGCAATTGCGGTTGCCACTAAAGTGGCCGCAGCCAAGACAATGAAAACCTTCTTGGGCGTCGAGCCCTGGCTGATACCACCCGAAATGGCAGCACAAGTCGGATTGAAAACAAGTTTCGGCACATCAGCTGACGTGGGTTTGTTTGGATCGGCAGATGGAGAAACGGGCATGGAAAATTTGTAGGCCCTGGCCGAATGGATAGCACTGATGTCACCGGCGGCGACTTTTTGAGTGCCACTGGGCGTGTCAATTGTGCAGCCATCTTTACTCACTTCAGTGATTTTGCCTCTGAGCTGAGTGCCGTTATAAAGACTGATCGATTCATGACAACGAACTTTGCGCATACGTTCGTATTTTGAACCGCCGGTAAAAAATGCATAACCTGTTACATTTTTAGCGTCGGTGCCGCCCTCTATCTTCGGGTTGAGCAAAATGCCTGAAAGCAGATCGCCGGTCGGAGAACTTGTGCCGGACTTGCTTTCTACCTTAATCTCCTGGCCATTGAGGATGATCATTGCATCGAATGCCAAGAGCGCACCGACTTTCGCAGGCACTTTCCCCTGCAATGAAGCAGAAGCAGATTGAGTTTCGGGTGTGAAACTGACCGGCTCGGCAAACGCAGGCAGGACAAGCCAGTTGAGTTGCACAAGGAAAACAAACGACAAAATCGAAGCGATAAATCTCAAACCTTTCCCCTTGGCTAGACTGTCAAACTGGGAAACCTGCGGCATTATGGTCAGACTGCAAAAATTACGTCAACAGCAGACTCCGCTTGGCATCCACCCCGTGTAAACACTAGCTCCCGGTTAGTTTGCGCCACAACCGTTTCACCATCCTCTATGAAATAGCCCACCGATATCGGTGAGATTCTGAATAGAAACACGGGATGACAAGAAGACAAAAACCGACTAATTCTGACAAATCTAGAGTTAGCTGCTAGAAAAGAGCTGTTTCTTGTCAGCTATGCTCTGGCCACGTCTTGCCTAAAAGGAAAAAATGAATACCTCTGCGACTCTTTCAGGTAGCAAATCACTGTTTCACTGGCACATTATCTTTCTCGGGCTGGCCGCTGCAATCTTTTCGATTCTTATGGCTCATCCGGCTCGAGCCGATCAACTCGGTGCCGAAATATCACCCTTATCGACAGGTACTCCCCACAAAACATTACTCGTCCAGGCACCGCCGGCTATACCACTGCCGGCGGGTAATGCCAACGGCGATAAACCCGAACTGACTACCCTGCGAGCGGCAGTCAAAAATGGGTTCGTCAGCTTCAAAATCAAAGGCGACGGTGTAACGACCGACCAAATCCAACTCGAGTTGACTAATAAAACCAGCAAACCATTTCATCTCGTTATTCCAGCCAATGAAGTCTTTCGCCCCAACACAGCCAATGTGCAAACGATGATGGTGATCAGAGACCGCATGGTTTCTCTGCCGCCGAATGCGCAAATCAGCGTCAACGTCTTTACGGTCTGCGCCTCTTACAAATCACTCAAACCACCGCCAGTAGACGGAGTCAGCTTCGAAATCGGCAATTATCCCGACCACGACACCTGGAAACAGTTGGCTAATATTCTCGCCGCTGCACGCGAGTTGAATAAGAAAGGCGCTTTCGATAATCTGCCTTTCAGCGATCCCAAACGCAGATTGCATACGATGGAGCAGTATTCGATCTGGTTGATGCTCGGCAAAAAGAGCAGTGATCCGCACGATCAATTGACTAAAGATGCCGTCGGAGCTGACTTCATGAAGGTCCTCGAAGACCGGGCCAAGACTGACCCGCAGTTTCGTTCGGATTTAGAAAAGCAGCACAAACTTTCGCCGACTGGCGGAATTGTTTTGGGAGCGGGCGAAAAACAAGATGTCGACCGTCGAATCGCGCTGATTTTGGACGGCGCCGACTTGACTTTGAAGCGCAGCGCAGACAATGACATAGAAGCGCTCGCTTATGGCTTGCCGGAAGATTCGACCTGGGGCACGCTCGACCAGGTCGGTGTGCGGGCTTATGAACAAGGCGACTTCACCGAAGCCCAACAACTGCTGGAAGGCGCTGTCAAAGAAGCAGAGAAGTTCCCTCCAGAGGACCTGCGTTTAGCAAGCAGTCTCAATAACCTTGGCCGTTGCTTGCTCGAGCAAGGCTTGTTAGATAACGCGGAGCCGGTGTTCAAACGGGCCTTAACGATACGTGAAAAGAAAGCCGGAGCAGATTCGGTCGAAGTCGCAGAAATTTTGAATAGTCTGGGCACACTCTACGAGCTGAAAAAGAAGCCGGAAGACGCCGAACAATCTTTTCAAAAAGCTCTCACGATTCGGCAAAGAAAGCTGGGACCGGAACACGTTGAAGTAGCGATCACGCTCAACGATCTGGGCAACTTATACGCCGGCGAAGGCAAAACCGATCAAGCCGAAACGCTTTTGAAAAATGCCCTGGCCATCAGGTATAAGAAAATGGGCAAAGATTCCCCGGATTTGGCAGCGGTCAATGTAAATCTGGCCGGTCTCTATGTCAAAGAAGGAAAATTCGCCGAAGCAGAAAAGCTCTATCTGGTCGCCCTGGCAATCGATCGCAAGGCGCTCAGCCCGGATAATCCATATCTGGCAAATATTCTGGACGGACTGGCCACAGTCTATAAATCCACCCACAAAGATGCTGATGCGAACAAATTTACGACAACCGCTCAGGCAATTCGTGAGAAAGCCCTCGGTAACAACGTCACTCTGATCGCCAGCCTGCCACAGGACTATCAAACGTTGACCAGGATCCAGAGTTTTACGAATAACAATGAAACTATGGAAGCCAGCTCAAAAGACATTCAAGTAACAGGCGATCAGCAAACGCTTGCCTCTAAACAAGCCGAGCAGAAAGCTGCTGCTAATCGTCCGGTAAAAGACAAATGGGCTTTAGTGATTGGCATCAGCAAATTTCAGGATGCGTCTATTAATCTGAAATATTCGGCTAAAGATGCCACCGACTTCTATAACTATTTGATTAAAGAAGCCCATTTTCAGCCTGACCACATTCGTCTTCTTCTCGATGACAAAGCTACGCGTGCGAATATTCTCACCACCCTTGGTGACAATTGGTTGAATCGAGTCGCTGGTCCGGATGATCTCGTCGTATTCTACTTCTCGGGACACGGTTCGCCATCGAGAGCTGATGCGGAAGGAACGAATTATCTGGTTGCCTACGATACCGACAAAGATAAACTGTTGGCGACGGGCATCAACATGCAAGAATTCACTGATCTGGTCAAAAAGAGAGTGCATTCTGACCGCATGGTGATCTGCATGGATGCCTGTCATTCGGGCGCCACGGCGACCGGCAGCAAAGGGCTTTTCCGGGCCAGCAACTTCAGTGTCGATGCGATTGTCCAGGGCTGTGGCAAATACATCATCTGTTCCAGTCAACCGAGCGAACTGTCGTGGGAATCGACCGAATATCCGAACGGAGTTTTCACTCATTATTTGATCGAAGGCTTGCGCAAAAACCCGAAATTGGGCGACGCCTGCAATTACATGAAAGACAAAGTGCAGCATGAAGTCTTAAGAGACCGCGGCGAACTGCAAACACCAGTCGTTGGCACTCAATGGGAGGGAGAAGCAGCAATGATTGCCGCACCACCGACACAACCCGGTCCCGGACTGCCTGATGACAAAAACACATCTTCCATTCCCGGCGGCTCAGCGAAAGGATCGAAATCACCACCGGCGGTGACTACTAAAGCGAAGGTAAGCACCGGCAAACAACCGTCTCCGAGCAAAAGCTCGGCTAAAGCCCGAAATTAACTAAACAAATGGCTAACTGACTAATTAATCATAATTTGCCGAAGAACTTCTATAGTTTGCCGAAGAATTTCTTCAGCTTACCGACGATACCGCGTTTTTCATGAGCGGTCGTGGCGTGTTTGTCAGCGTGATGTTTGCTGCTATGTTCGCTAATGTGTTCGCCCTTAGACTCGCTCTTATAGTCGTTCTTTCTCTCGGATGAAGGCGGCAATGCAACTCTGCCTGCCTGATTTAATTGACCCGATTGATTGGCATTGAACGATTGATGAGAAGATTGCACTGGCGGATCAAAACCCTGATTTGTTCGCGGCAGAGCTTTTGGCGGAGCATCCAGGTAGGGATTAGCAAGCGGCTGTCCGCCTGCCGGCGCGATGCTCCCAATGTTTTTCGTCCCCACTCCGTCATCAATAGTAGCTGGATTAGCGCCATTGATTCCGGCAGGCAGAGGCGGCGCTGGGGGCGGAGCCGTTAGTTCAGGGCCGGGGGAGGCGCCATGATGAAAGGCGGCCAAACCACCGCCTACCAT
>CAJCHQ010000985.1 GCA_903970295.1 Bryobacterales bacterium | reverse complement strand
CGAATGTAAATCGAGGCAGGTGCACAACGTGCAACATCTCGCAGCTTGGACGCTTTAGCTGAAGCCCACAAATTGACAGTCATCAAGCCAACCGAATGCATCGATCAAACTTGGTTACGGAACAGGATTCTCTCTAAGAGTCAAAAGACAGCGCCACTGTTCGGCTGATGATTTGTAAGAATGAGTGCGGGAACGTGATTCTTAGCCACCATCCAGATTGAATTTGCTGGCGCATTCCAAGGTTTGGCAGTCGGTGCCATAATTTGACGGAGTTCTTTGTACCAACCGTAAAGCTCTGCTCTGCTAAAGCAAATGGACAATCCCGCGACTTCTCGCAGCAATCCAAAAGGTTGAAACGGGTCGCATCCTGAACAAGCCGTGATGCCAGAAAGTCTTTTTTGTTTATTCGTGTTTGGTCGTCTATCCGTCTGATGATGGTCATAATCTCGCGGATTCTCAACTCATCTTCATCCCAGTCTTTTGTAATTCGCGCAAGCGCTGAGTCTTCATTCGACGGAAGGGGTTCGTCTAAATCGCTGAAGTCTATGCTGAACGGGGCGCTTGGAATTCGCCAGCGCATTTTGTTCTCGTGGCGCCTCACGAGCTCACGGTAATGAGTGCCACCAACGATCATTTTGCCCGGAAGATGATATAGATTCCCTTTTCCGACAGTAACGAATCTGAGGACTGATGCTTCCTGGTACGCCACTACAGACGATGCTTCAAAACGCGATCCAGACATGTTCTGCCATATGTGCTGCTGTAGCTTCCGGAGTTCGACGAGCGAGAACACGTCCTCTGACACAAGACTCTTTAGTTCCAGAAGACAGCTTGGATCAGTTCTTAAGAAAGCTTTGGCTTTAAGCCATTCTTTGCGTTGACAAAAGTCGCGCTGAGCGTCGTACCACCAGCCTTCATCACAAACCGCGGGCACAGTAGAAGCTATCTGATTTATTATTTCCTCAATCATGAAAGAGCCTGTTGCGCAGAGCTCGGAAGATATCTTGTGGCGATTCAACTGTTTAATGTTGCAGGAAAAATGCTCGACGGCATGGCAACGATGGATACCTGTATTGTACCCCACAGTGGGAACCAAAGTCGCGCGCTTGAGTTTCGCTATAATCCCAAGCAAGTCCGAGCGCTCGATTACTCAAAAACCAGTTATCTTCAATCCACATCATGAACCTACCTGCCCGCGTCGCCGCAGCGGTTTGGTGAGGCACGGCAATCCACACTGCTCCCGCCCTGAAACGTCGAATGAGAGGTAAGATGAGGAGATAGGCGCTCAGAATCACCGAATCCGCCATCGACCAGGAATTCATTCAAGCGAGTCAATACTCTTGCAAACCGGACGCTTAGTGCTAAAAAGACAACGTGGTGTAGAGTCTTGGCACTGCCCCGATAGAATTTTCTGGCGCATGCAAGGGTTTTCCGTCAAGATTGATGGATTGAAGATGGCCTCACTGCGTCCCGATCAGTCCATCGAAATTACCTTGCCGGCAGGTCCGCACGCAATTGAGATTGCAACCTTCCCACGCCGAAAGTCAATAAGCGTTGAGGTTCCTGCAGGCGGTCTGCGTGAACTCTTTACGCTTGCGAATTGTTTTTGTAAGGCTCCAGATTACCTTTATCTAGGCGAGACTTCGATGGTACAAGAATCTAGATGTCTAATACACGAAAAAGGCGCATCAGAGTTTTTAAAAGGTTTTGGTCTAGCAATTTTACAGTTGATCGGAATTGGCTTTCTCTCTATAGGGTTGCTTAACATCCGCTTTGCTATTCAGCACCATTCGGTTGAGGTCTTAAAATTGTTCGTGCAATTTGTCTGGTTAGGAAGCGCCATGCTTACTATCGAACCCGCACATGATCAGCATGCATTTATTTATCGTGCGGTGTTTAATCCGTTCATATATTGCTATTGCGCCGTCACCACACTGGTGACATGGCACATTTGTCGGAACAAAAACATCCGATGGTTTAAGCGCCTCTTGTGGTCGATTTTTACAATCAGTGCCTCGGCGCTTTTGGCACTAGTTGTGCCCGCAGCCATCTATTGGTTCAAGTATAATCGGCCGCTAAGAATAAGTTCGGGGTACATAAAAATTGCTGCATTATCAGCGATTGGCGTGGTATGCAGCATACTTATCGAACCAATCGGTGACTTTTTCCTATTGATCGCGATGACCTACACTACCAGTGTGGCCTGCGGATTTTCTCAGGAAGCGACCATCTTTTTTGAGGAATGTTTGATTCCTATGAGCTGGAGCTTGGTTACGGGCTCCTGGTTTAGGCAAGGCAAATCGCCCGTCGCGCGAGCGGATGCTAAATAGCGCAAGGCTTAGGCGGCAGCTGGTCGTGAAGATGGTCTTCCCGGATTCAAGCGAAAAAGAACTCAAGTTCGGTGGAAAAACTCAATTTGAGCGGCCGCAATAGGCGTTGATTTGGTACGCGAGCAGTGAGGAAAATGTTCGTACTTCAATGACCAAAATTCACACCCCTGTGCGATAGCCGATCATTCTTCTACAACCATCGGCAACTCATGATCGTATGCCCACTGCATCACAGAGCCATCGAAAACCGGCACCACTTTGCCCGTATACATCTCGTACATCAACGCAAAAGCAGCGGCTCGGACGCCGACTTCGCAGTAAGTGACGATGTTGTCGGCGCCATTGATCTGCTGCGCGCACCTCTCGAGAAAGGGCTCTTTCGAAATGAATAAACCGTTTTCAGCGAATAGGTCTTTGAAGGGGATCAAAAGCGAATTAGGCAGGCGCCCTTTGCGAGGCTGGTAATCATAGCAGCGGCCTGCAAATTCGTTGTGGGTGCGAGTGTCTACCATGAGAGGCAAAGAATTGTCTTGCAAAGACTCCTTTAACTGAGCAAACATCACGCGCCGCTTTTCGTGTATGTCGATGCGGAAATCGCCCGCCTTTCGTTTTGTCGCGGCACCAAATTCGGTCTCTCCATCGGCGTTAAGCCAAACAGACCAGCCACCATCGAGCAGAAAAATTTTTTCGGCACCCAGATACAAAAGCATCCAGCCGATTCGCCCCTCACGTCCTTTGGACGCCGGACCATCAGCATAAACTGCCACTGGCTTGGAGTTGCTTAAGCCTGCAGCTGAAAGGCGTTCTGCGAAAGATTCCGCCACCGGATCTGCCAGCAATCCCCAATATCCAGGCTCTGTCAGAGCTGCCGCACAATCCGTCGGAGGCTTCCGGCACCACTCTTCCCAGAGCATCGATACCGCGCCTTTGACGTGACCGCGACCGAATTCTTCACTGGTGCGGGCATCTACGATACTGTAATCGGCTCCCTGCTTTAGTTGCACAATCAGGTGATCGGCAGAGATGATTTCAATTTGCATCATTCAATCTTATCCCGGTCTGGCGCGACGAACAAGCAACGACTTTACTCGCACCACGCACTACCGGTGGTGCCCATCGCCTCCTGACAAGCGAGCGAGCTCTACAAAATTTTCAGGCTTGGCACTGAAATTAAGACTTTTGTCGGTCAAAATTGAAGCAGATCCCATAGACTAAGACTATTTCAGTCGGCCCCGCTGCGATCAGCGAAGTTGCCAAGACTCAACTTCTCGTCGACAGCACAGCAGGCTTCGGAGGCTCCGATCTTGTCAAGTTTTGAGCAAACCATTTTCAAGGGCGAAGGCGAAATGCGCCGTCTCTTCCGCGAGACAGATTGGTCATCGACAACAGTTGGCGGGGTTGAGAATTGGCCCGAGGTTTTAAAGCTATCGGTTGCCCTTTGCCTGAATTCAAGGTTTCCGCTGATCTTATGGTGGGGACCAGATTTGACGATGCTTTACAACGATTCTTACGTTAGCCATTTGCGTGGGAAGCATCCCAAAGCTCTGGCTAAGCCCGGCAAAGAAGTCTGGACAGAGATTTGGCCGACCATCGGACCGATGCTAGATGGGGTGTTTACGACCGGTGAAGCCACCTACAGCGACGACCTGCAACTGTTTTTGGAAAGAAACGGTTATCCCGAGGAAACCTATCACACTTTCTCATACAGCGCCGTCAAAGACAGCACCGGCAAAATCGTCGGCATTTTTACTCCAGTCGCCGAAACTACGGAACGGGTAATTGGTGAGCGCCGGCTGAGAATAGTCAGCGAACTAGCTCGTACAAAAGCAGAAACAGAAAGCGAATTACTGCAATCAATTGGTCTTGTACTGGAAGCAAACAAACCTGATTTACCCTTGTGCGCATTTTATTCTTTGGACGGCGAATCCGACCGCTGCGAGCTCTTAGCCAGTAACGCGGAGAGCGAAGTCATGCGTCGCTACTTGATGGCTGATTCGTTGATCGCAAAACTTCTAACCTGCGCAAGGTCCGGCATACCCGTGACGATTGACGACCTTAAAGATGACGAATCCGTTTTGCCAAAAAGCTTGCTTGGCCTAACGTCCAAGCGAGCCATAATCATTCCCATTCCTTCACGCAATGAGGGCGAAGCCCTGCTCCTTTTTGCAACCGTCAGTCCGCATCAAGAGCTCGATGACAGAGCAATCGTTTTTTTTGAATCAGTGGGCAGGGCAATCGCCACCATTTTAAAGGACGCGCGTGCTTATGAACAGGAACGGCGCAAAGCCGAAGCTCTCGAGCAATTGGATCGCGCAAAAACAGTGTTTTTCAACAACGTCAGTCATGAGTTTCGCACTCCTATAACTCTGATGCTTGGGCCGCTGGAGAAATTGCTAAGCCGAAAATTCGAAAACGATGACCATGCTGATCTGCAAATCGTCCAAAATAATGCTTTGCGCCTTTTAAAATTGGTGAACAGTCTGCTGGAATTTTCGCGAATCGAGGCCGGTCGATACGACGCGAGATTCGAGCCAACTGATTTGAGCAAGTTTACGACTGAGCTCACAAGTCTGTTTCGCTCAGCTATCGAAAGCGAGGGCCTCACCCTTGAAGTGCATTGCGAGGAGCTTGAAGAGAACGCATACGTGGATCGTGAGATGTGGGAAAAGATCGTTCTCAATCTCCTCTCCAATGCCTTCAAGTTTACGCGCGTTGGCAAAATTACGGTCAATTTGCGCAAGAGAGATGGCAGTTTTGAACTGTCGGTCAGTGATACAGGTATAGGAATTTCCGCAGAAAACCTGCCCAATGTTTTTAAACGTTTTCATCGGTTCAAAGCAGAGGGCGCGCGCACTTACGAAGGAAGCGGCATCGGATTGGCGATGGTCAGTGAGCTAGCGCGGCTGCATGGCGGCAAAGTGACGCTGCAAAGCGAACTTGGTGCCGGCACTACATTTGTTGTGGACATTCCACGCGGCCACAGTCACTTCGCCCCCGATCAAGTGGTGCATGAGAGTCGTGACAATTTGAAAGTCATACACGCCGAAACCTTTCTCCTTGAGACGAGCGGTTGGCGGACCGGAACTACTACCAACAATGCATCGCCACACGAAGACATGGCTCAAGGAGCAAGCTCACAACTGAGAATAATCATTGCCGACGACAACGCCGACATGCGTGATTATCTTTACCGTTTGCTCAGTCCGTTCTGGTACATCGAACCCGTGTCTAACGGGCGGCAAGCTCTGGCCGCTCTAGAGCGAGAGCCCGCAGATCTGGTGATCACAGATGTGATGATGCCAGACATGGACGGATTCGAATTGGTGCAAGCGATTAGAGCATCGGAAAAATTTAACAGTACGCCGGTGTTACTGCTTTCGGCGAGAGCCGGAGAAGAGGCTCGAGCGGAGGGAATCGAAACAGGCGCCAATGATTACCTGGTCAAGCCCTTTTCGGCGCGCGAGCTGTGCGCCCGGATCACCAGTCTGCTGCAGCAGAGAATGGTCTCCCAAGCCCTCGAAACGGCAGTCAAGCAAAGAACACTGGAACTCGAAGCAGCCCTGCAATCAAAGACGCGATTTCTCGCTACAGTCAGCCATGAAGTGAGAACACCGATGGCGGGGGTGATGGGATTGATTGAACTAATCGCGCAATCTACAGCGGATGAAGATATTCGCCAACTGGCTGACACAGCCTTTGCTTCCTCGCAGCGGCTGCTCCAGATCCTGAACGATTTGCTTGATGCGTCCAAATTACAGGCCGGAAAATTATTGCTTGAGCACAGAAATTTTGCCATTCGACCCGCAATCGGCGACGCAGTGCAGCTGGTAAAAAGCGAATCAGACAAAAAGAAACTCACCGTCAGTTCCGTGGTGGCATCGGACGTACCAGATCTGGTGTGCGGCGACGAGCTGCGGGTAAGGCAGATCCTTATAAATCTGGTCTTCAATGCAGTCAAATTTACTGAAGAAGGCGAAGTAGAGATCGGAGTGACTGTCAGCAAGAAGACTCCTGCATTGACGGAGTTACGCTTTACAGTGCGAGATACAGGCATAGGCATCAGCGAAGACCAACAGCAGAAGCTCTTTAGCCCTTTTGAGCAGCTGCAAACTTCCACTTCACGAATATTTGGTGGCACTGGACTGGGCTTGAGTATTTGCCAAACCCTGACTGAGTTGATGCACGGTCAGATAGGAGTTGAAAGCGAACCTGGCAAGGGATCAACGTTCTGGGTCAATATTCCTTTTCGGGCGGATGAATGTCAAACCTGATATTAGTAGTCGAAGATGACCCCACCCTGCAGATGGTAACTCGTCGCGCGCTCGGCGTTCTCGGTCACCAGTGCGTTACCGTCGGTACAGGGGAGGAAGCGGTACAAAGAGACAATTCCGACGTCATGTTGATTTTCATGGATATCGGATTGCCCGGTATCAACGGCGGACATGCCACCTCGTTGATCCGCGAAAAAGAATTGAGATCACAAACAAAGCGCGTCCCGATCATCGCCCTCACCGGCCACGCAGATGCGGAGCAGTGCCTGCAAGCTGGCATGGACGATTTTCTCCAGAAACCGGCATTAATGGCGGATTTAGATCGCATGATAAAAAAATGGGGACCGCGTGATTGACTGCGACTTGCTGTTGTCGAGGATAAAATGACGAAACAATCTTTGTGTTTCAAAACGCGGAGAGTTTATTCCAGAACAAAAAAGGGAGGGATACACCACAAGGGGCTGTTCCTGGTCGCAGTTCTTGCTGCATGCTACTTGGGTTATCAATACTTCGTGGTGCACGAACAGACAGACCAACTGATAAATAAGGACTTCGTCTGTCAAACAGTCGGCGGTATTCCAGCGTTTCAGGATCCGCATCTTTTGGCGGCTTACTTGCGACTGAACAGCGTATCCGCTCGTCTTGCGGCTCCCGATAAAGCTCTTCAAAATGAGGCTGAACGAGATAGGGTAAATTCTTCGGGCTTAGTCGATTTGAATGCCAACACGCCCAATACTTCTTTAACTGAAAGAAGAAATCCGCTGGTGGTCCATGTTCTCGACACATACAAAGCTGAAAAGAACGTGGTTTTGCTGCGCATAAGAGTGCTAAACAAGACCCATCAGGGCGAAACCTGGTACATTCCTGCCGACAAAATCAACCCGTTATTAAACGTCACCGGCTTCGCCGAGAAAGCAACAAAAATGCACAAACCAGGACTCGACGATGTTTTGGAGAGCAAGCCGGCTAGGAAAATTTTTGATAAGTATGTAAAAACACCATAAGGAGAATTCACAATGGCTCAGATGCAATCAGGCAACTCTCGCAGACAGGTTTTTTATCGCACGGTCAAAATTGAAGATCTAGATATTTTTTATCGCGAAGCAGGCGACAAAAATTCTCCCACAATCATTTTGTTGCATGGTTTTCCAACCGACTCTCATATGTTCCGAAACCTCATACCGATGCTGTCCGAGCGGTTTCATGTGGTAGCACCAGACTACCCTGGCTACGGGCGCAGCTCAACCCCGAGCGTCAAGGATTTTGAATATAGTTTCGACAATCTGGCTCGCATAGTGGACAAGTTTACTGAGGAGTTGAAACTCAACAAGTTTTCGCTTTACGTTATGGACTACGGTGCGCCGATCGGTTACAGAATCGCTGCTAAACATCCTGAGCGCATTCAGGCTCTCGTCGTGCAGAACGGCAATGCCTACGAAGAAGGGTTAGACAATGACTTTTGGAAGCCCTTCAGACCGTTCTGGAAGGACAAATCAGAGAACAATGGCGCTCCATTAAAACCGTTGTTTGAGATTGATGCAACAAAATGGCAGTATCACACAGGTGTGCGTAATTTAGAAGCAATCAGTCCAGACGGCTGGGTGCACGATCAAGCTGGGATGGATCGACCAGGCAACAAAGAAATCCAACTCGAACTATTCTATAGCTACGGCTCAAATCCACCGCTTTATCCTCAGTGGCAGGAATATTTCCGCACGCACCAGCCGCCCATGCTAATTGTCTGGGGGAAAAATGACCAGATTTTTCCGGCTGCAGGAGCTGAGCCATACAAGCGCGATCTGAAAAATCTGGAGTTTCATCTGCTCGATACCGGACACTTCGCTATAGAAGAAGATGGTGAAGTGATAGGGGAATTGATGAATGAATTTCTCAGTAAAGTGGTGCCCATGCCGGTTAGTGCTGCAAAATAACCATTTGTGCACCTACAGCATGAAAGAAATCACTTCATCAGTGGACAGGACCGCGTGTGCTAAAAACTGATAATTAACCAAAGCTGCCCGGTATCCATCTCCCCAGACTGGATGCCGGGGTCCGGC
>CAJCHQ010000984.1 GCA_903970295.1 Bryobacterales bacterium | reverse complement strand
ACAAGCCGACCACTGCGACAAGTCAACAGCTTGCCGGGCAGCGACCTGTGACAAGCGACCTTGCCACCGCCACTAGTGCACCCGATTCTCAGGCTCTAAAAAACCAGGCGATCTCACCGCGGGTCGGAGCCACCGAGTCTTCGGTCGTCAACGGTCCGGCAACTGTTCGCGAGTTCGCCGGGCAGCAGTTGATATTGCAGCAGATGGCGCAGTTTTTGCGCAGTCAAAATCTCTCTGACCAGCAGACGCTGGCTTCTACAGGAAGTCTCTACACTCAGCTTAATCGGTTGATCACTGAGTCGAACCTTCTGCCCACCGATGGTGTCAAACCAGTGGTTTTGTCTGATTTGGTCAGCCGCACGATTGGGACGCCGCCACCACCTGCGCAAGCATTCGTGCTTCATGGCGACCTGATTGCCTCTGGCAAATTGGATCAGATCTTGCCATCTCGCCTGGCTGCCTTGACGATTGGCAAAGGAACCTTAACCACTGATACCACTCATCCCACCGCGCTCGAGCACGCCGAAGCTAAGACAGCGGTTTTGCCCAGTGTGCTCGATGCCAGCCAGCTTGCCACTGGCAAGCAGCCGGTCACTGAGGCGAATAAAACAGAACCGTTCATGGCGGAAAAAATTCAAGGTAAAGACGAAAAAGATCAACCCGTCAAACCCGGCAAAGATGCGCTTGCCGACGCGATCAAGGGCAAGCCGACTGCTTCGCTTCAAGAAGCTGTCGATCGGATGACCGCCGCGATGCTCGCCAACAAGGATGCCAAAGTCGTCGATCCTGACGAAACTGCCGATCACGCATTAACGAAAAAGCCACTTCAACCTGATCAACTGAACGAACTGGACGAACACGGTCAACCCAAGAAGAAGAAAGTCGAGGCTGATGCACCCCGTGATCATAAGGTCGATGATGCTGCCCTGATGGCATTGATGGCCGCGCGCAAGCTGAAAGAAGATAAAGATCTGAAGGAAAAAGAAGATCAGCAAGAGAAAGACAAGAAAAAGAAAGAAGATTCGCAGCGGCGCAAATATGTCGTCAAAGAAAAAGATACGCTCGAATCGATTGCCATGAAACAGTGTCGCGATGTTCGTCTGGCCGCTCTCATTTTCGAGATCAACCAGGAGGTTCTGCAGAAATCGTTCAACTCGAACACCAAGGGCGGCAAAGAAGTGCTCGTTCCTGGCACGGTTATCTGGTTGCCATCGGTTGATGATACCGAGACATTCCGGGCTAGACTGGGGGCGGCGGTGGCCGCCAGCGGCGCCAAACTCAGTCCCGAAGAAGAACTCGCCAGAAAGTTCGGAGAGAATTGGGCAGGCGCAGACGGGACCAGTAATGCTGGTCCTCCGGATGGTGCTGGCACTCCCAGTGGTACCAATACTATCACCGCTGCCGCTTCTGCCCCTGCCTCTGCTGCTGCGCAAGCCGGACAAGATTTCCGCGTTTCGCTTCTGGCTGCAGCTGTCGAAGCTTCTAAAAAGCGCAAGCAGAATGTGGAAAATATTCTCGGCCCACTCACCGCCCCGAAAGAAGATGGCATTCGTTATGTGGTGCGATTGGGTGATTCACTCAAATCGATAGCCATGAAACATCCCGGCTTGCAAGATGTGACGCTCTGGGAGTTGCTTGCCCAGATCAATAACATCTCGACTGAATGCGATGCTCGGGGCATTCCCCTGGAAAAACTGGGGCGCGGTATGAAAATCCGTATTCCCAGCCTGGCCGAGATCGAGGCGTATCGACAGCAAAATGGCAAGCCTGAAGGCTCTGGCCCTAGCACCGCAAGCGGTGCTAAACGACCTGGCTCTGTCACTCTCACTTTGCCGGCGATGCCTCCGACCGACGCGGCGTCAAAAATGCTCAGCGCCGGTGGCTTCGATAATAAGCCCGTGCCTGCTGAGACTAAGCCGGAAGCGCTATCCCCCGCTGCTAATCTCGACAAGCCCACAATTACTGCCGCCGAGATTGACAATCAGGTAGCCAATCCCAATAAAGCGAAAGCAATCGAAAACATTCGCAAGCTTTCCGAAGATTGCCGAATTGTGCGCAGGCACCTGGCTAATCCAGACGGCTCACGGTGTTATCAGGCTCAACTAGATATCCTGGTTCGCAATGCCTGGCAGACGATAATCGTTTATAACATCTCGGATAACGACAATTGGTGCAAGCGATTGGGACTTGACGGCAACATCGAAAAAGAACAATTAGATATGCCGGTGCCTATCATTCACCAGACTCTGGAGAACGATTTCTCATTGAACTGGCAAGACTATCGCGACCAATTCACAGCCAGTTAATCTGACTTCAAGTCGGGAAAAATCGCCAGCTCGCCATCGTGCGTTTTGTTGCGCAGTCTAAAAGCGACATCGGTGGTGATTAAATCACCGTGCACATAGAGCTTGTGAATGGCGTTGTTTTCATCGAGCCAACCTGTGAAATGCCTCAGTGTGCCTGGCTTCTGCTCACCTAGCCAGTACAATTGATGTCCTTGGAATTTCGCCCCGGGTATTTTTTTCTGAATGCCAAGTTCGTCCAGCAATATGCCCAGTGAGTCGTTATGCCGCGTGATCACTTCGGACGGTCCGGTCTCGTGATAGGGCTTTTGAGGCGGATGCATGACCACGAATTGACTTGTGAATTCAATTACCGGTGAGCTTCTCCCGGCCGCCGAAAAAAGTCTGCCGCGCCCGCCAACCACCGGCTCGCTCAGATCTTTGATGCCGAGCTCATCGACCAGTGATTCTTCTTTTTTTGCCTGATTCGGATCGTTGGTCACAGCGCATTACCACCGGCATAGTTCGTCTTGAGCTAACCCTCGGCATTTTCAGCCGGCGCTTCGCCACCACCCTCGGCTTGTCCTTCCTCACCTTCGTTTTGGAAGTTCTCGAGGGCGTTGCGCACTTTGTGCAATAAAACTAATTGTGCATCCGTCGACAATTGTTGGTCTTTGATCAAATGGACCGCCAGGCAGTATGAAAGGTCTACGTCCGCCTGCCCAATCAACCTTTCTGTCAACAAGCGACAGAACCAGGCTGCCGAATCTGACGCCGGTGTGTCTTTTCTGTTGATCGACGAATTGAAGTCGAATTTGATTTTCGGATCGCGCACCACTTCCGAGACTTCGAAGCGGTATAAGCATTTGGATGTGCAAGGACCGCAAGTCGGCAATGGTCCCTGGTCGCGCTTGTGCAAATCGAGAAAATCATCGCGCCATTGCTTGAGAATGGAAATGTCCAGACGGCGATTAACTTCGGTCGGTTGGAAGGCTGGTCGCAGCAAATTGAGCCAGCGTAAATGTTGCTCGCGCACCTGATCATAGAACCAATAATTTTCTTCGCCTTTGCGTTCGAAATATCGTTCCGTCGCTTGCGTGAGGACGCACCAGGTGATGCCGGTGATATTGCCGGAGCGGGCTCTGCCCCCAATTACACGCTGAATCTCGTGAATGATCTGGGCGCGGAAGTGCACTAATTGTGTCAAGTCCTTCAGTGTCGACAAGACATATCGGTTGTAGACCTGACGGAATAAAGTATCGTCTGCAACGAGGGTAGCAGTGTCCAAAATTTGCGAATCGCAACGGTGTAAGCAGAATTTGCAACCAAGATGGCGATCGAATGTGCCGACAATATTCAGACCCTTCATGGCGTCGCGCACGATTTGATCTGATTCCGCCGGGGTTTCGGGCGGGGGCACTTCTTTGGTTTTGTCGAACATAATGGCCAGATGATAGGGCTGTTCCATCTTTTCGGCATAGACCAGAGCTCGCCCTTGACCGAGGGCTGTGACATGTCGTTTCTGTACATCGTCCAAATTCATGGTACCGCCCATGGAGTCACGGTCATCGACGGCGACGATGCGGTGCATGATTTTCAAGTTCGTGTTTTTAAGAGCTTCTGGTGCCAATTTGTTGGGAATTTGGTCGGCAATAATGAAACCCTGACCATAGGACCGAATTTCTGCGAGCATGTTTGTGAAAAATTCTACGGCTTTACCAGCCGGGTTGGCGTTTTCTCCGCTTTGACCGGTGGGCACGTTTTTCAAGAGACGGTGAGCTTCTTCGACGAGCATTACGTGCTGCAGATGATCGTGCGGACCGAGCGCTTCTCGATATTCATAAAGGAAAACCAGAAGCATACCGATCAGGAATGACTTTTCGCTGTCTTCCGAAACCATTTTCAGCTCGACCACTGTCGGTCGACCGAATAACACTTCAGGCGGAATCGAACGCCTGGTGTTCAACATTTGTCCTTTGCCGCCGATCAGCA
Organism: Bryobacterales bacterium; assembly: GCA_903970295.1. Next base: position 7,385 of record CAJCHQ010000984.1, on the reverse strand, counting down.
AGGAGCCAATTCTGGCTTTCAGAGCGGCTTGTACGTCCGGTCCGATTCTTTCTGAATACCCGAATGATTCGGTAATCGGTTCGATGATTTCGTAGAGGTCTTTCATCGTTGGATAGATTTCTCCCGGGCAATCCGGGTCGCCAGGATTCACTCCTGGCGGCAAACGTCTGTTTTTGTTCTGCACCAGATCCCAGCCGCGCACGCTGTAAATCGAGTTCAGCGCTTTTTCTAGAACCTGAGGCATGGGCGAATACATTTCGAAACTGGCATTGAACACCGATTTCAAAGCGTCAAGGTGCGTCTGTACTTTCACGCCTTTCATGATCTCGAAGGGGTTCAAACGGAACGGCGACACCGTTTCGTCACCAAGCGAAAAAGCCTGTCCTACGCCCTTAAACGTCTCCGACATCAACATCATGTGGCGGTATTCCGATTTAGCTGGTTCGCAGACCATAAAGGGAATTCCGAATTTCCAGAGTTGCCCGAGCAAATAGAAGCAGGTATTGGTTTTGCCACCGCCTGTGACACCGCAGACGATTGTGTGTTTCTGCAAAGCGTCGACGTCTACGTAATACAAATTGCCTGTGTCTTGCCCGCGGTCGAGAATGTTGCCGACAGCGATGACGCGATTGGGATCTTTGGGCGCAATCTCAGCCAAGCTGAATTCAGCTGAACGTTTGACGCGAAAGCCAGCCATCTCTCGCTTGGGCAAATGAATGTAGGCCGATAGCATGCGCGAATTCAACGGCGTCAACAATTTATAAGTGAGCAGAGTTTGGAAGAATTCACCCGTGCGTTGATTTTTGATCAAGCCGAATTGTTCCAGATGTGGCTTCAATCCTCGGATTTCGTGAGTTCTGAGAGGAGTTGGTTTGCCTGTTTCGTCGACATAGGTGGCACGAATCAATGATTGCAATCGCACGAAAACTGAACGATCGGGAGCGAAGAAGTAGACGCAGACTTGCCAGCTGCCAATTGCCGTACCTAATTGGATGTGCTTCAGATAGGCGTCTTGCAATTCTAGATAGTATTTGATCCGCCTCTTCTTTTCCGGGTCTTCGTTCTCTTGCGCTTTTTGAATCTGGTCGACTACGGCGAATTCTTCTTTGTTGACGTACTGGCTGGGAATTGGCACGGCCAGGATCAACATGCCGAAATTGTGGCCTTGCAAGCCGCTGGCCAGACGCTCGATTTGCTCAGACTCCATGGTATCGCCGCCGGTGGACTTGAGCGACGGAATCCCGGTCACCATGCCCACATGCGTCGCCAGTGGCGAAATTATCGACTTGATCGTTTCGGCGGTGAAGGCCTCCTTATATATGTCGACGCCGTTGTATACGCTGTGCAAAATCGATTTCAGGGATTCATATGAGATTGATTTGGCGTCGCTGCGACCGCTGCCGTTGGCTTCGGCCGATGGCATCGAAGCACCCATGTAATAGTTGACGCCCGTGCGTTGACCGATGACAAGGTAAGCGAGATTGGTTTTTTGACTGTGCAAACCTGTCAGCGCATCCTCTGAAAGGTACATGCGCTTGGGCACGGCATTGGGATCGTTTTGTTGTTGCGGCGCTTGACTCTGTTGTTGCTTTTCTCTCTCGATATCCCAGGAGCGCAGAATGCCGTCGATTCGCACAAAAGTCAGGTCGGGCACTGGCCAGCTGCTGATGTCTGCCGGGTTGATTGGCTCGGTCTCCAGGGCATCGAGGTCATACCGCCTCAAGTCGGCAATTTTTTCTTCCCAGATGTTACGGCTCGGTTCGGGTGCCTGACTCATGAAATGACCTGACTGGCTTGTGACCGCCCAAATAAAGGGCGGTCTGACTAAATGATACCCAAAAATTTTAACCTAATCGTCTTTGTCAGGGGCTTTTTTAGTGCCCGAGTGCATTTTCTCGATCAGCTTCCAATTGACGTCTCGATCTGAAATGTCCTTGAAATCGGTCGACTTCATATGGAAGACGCCGGCCTGGCTACCCACTCGGTAGCAGAAGAAACTTCTGGCATCCTGACCGACAACGCGGTCGATGTTCAATTTTTCTTCGTCTGATATCAGTTCGAATTGCGGCGAGGTGTTGACTGGGTTGAAGAAGTTAGACATTGTCTGGTGCTTGATTTTGCGCCCATCCACTCGGAACATTTGCGGGCCAAGCAGGTCGCCGTCTTTCTTGGAGAGAGCAAAGCAACACATCGTGCCCATATTGATGATCAATTGGTTGCGGAAATCTTCCGGCAGATGTTGCATTGTTTTGATGGCGCCGACGAAGCCGATGCGGTATTTTTCTGTTTCTGAGGTGATCGCCTCCAGTGTTTCTTTCTCGATGAAGTTGTCGAATTCGTCCAGGTACAAGGCCGCCGGTTTTTGTTTGCGAGCCGCCGATAAGGACATAGCCGCTTGTTTGAGACCGGTGATGACGAGGCTGCCGAGCAGATTGGCATTCTGATCGAGCTGGCCTTTGGTAATCTTGACGAGCAAGATTTGTTTTTCCTGAATGATGTTTTGTAGTTTGATTTGACCTTCTGGTTCCGTCAGGATGGGCCGGATGCGGGGGTCGCTTAGCATCGGACCGACGCGGTTGAGAATCGGCTCCACCCAGTTGATCCACTGATCGGTACGGGCTAGTTTCTTGTACTGGCCCCAGGTGTCTAGCAAGGTTGTGTATTCGACTTTGTCCCGCTTTTTCTTCTCGATTGCTTCCAACAAGATGTCTCTGAAATCGTTGTCTTGAAGCAGTGCCGGTAGATCGATCAAGGTTTTGCCGTTAGCCATCAAGAGCAAGGCCGCGTTGCGCAAAATATTAGCCGTCTGAGCATTCCACTGGCTCTGAGAGCCAGGCGGCTCGGTGTAAATTGCTTTGAAACCGTAGACGATTGACGAGGCTGCCGCTTGTAAGTCTCCGTCTTCCGGCATAGCCAGCGGGTTGTAGCCCAGAGAGCCATTCTTCGAGGTGGGATCGAGCAAGACAGTGCGCTTGGCGAATTGTTTGCCCTGGTGGTGATGCGAAATCCAACGAGTGATCATGTCGACGAGATCGCCATCCGAATCGATCACCACCACTGCCCGGTCGTTGGATTCTATATCGTGCACGATCATACTGGCGATCAGTCGGGTCTTGCCCTTGTCTCCAGCGCCTATCACGAGCATGTGCGGATCTTTGTCCCTGACTTCCGGCGGCAACGCCAGGAATTTTTTCTCCCACGGCAGCCAGGGATGCCATTCCCATCTCTGACCCAGAGGCATGCTGCCCGGGCGAATCGGCTTGCTGAGAGCGTTGAGGATTTTGTTGTGCTCGCCGCGATACTGCGATGGAACATATTGACGTTTGCCCTTGATGCTCATCAAGCCGTTAGTGCCAAACGCTTTCCAGACGAAGAATACGAGACCGACCGAACACAAGAGCAGGATGCCGGCGACGTGAAAACAGGTCTGCCAGAATTCCGGCGCCTTGTAGTTTCTATCGAGAGGGGGCGCCACCATATCTGCGTCTAGAGGCACGATGTTGACGTGCGTGGCCACATGAGTTTGCTCTGCTGCCCAGAAACCAGTTTGGGTCTTGAGTTTGGCCGTGGCGAAAGTGCCCTCGCGCCACTGGAAGATCCAATCACCTTTGGCTAACGGGCTCTCGCGGCTCCAGTCGAAGGAGCCATGGTAGACACGAGGTTTGCTGTGTTCGCCATTGGGCATTCGATAGTACTTATTGAATGCAATCTGATCTGGCGGGCCGATCGAACCGATGACTAAGAATGGCAGCGTGTCACGCCCTTCACCGATGAACATCTTGTCGTTAATTTGTTGCAGCTTGAGCACGCTATAGCTGTTTCTGCCATTATCGGTCACCTGCATTTTCCAGTCGCCTGTGATGGGTGGCATTTTCTCTTGTGGTACCAGGGACGAAATGCCGGCGAAGACCATGCCGAAGACCTGGAGCATGAGCGGAATGGCGATCAAGGAGCTGGCGATCACTATCAATTGCGTCTGGCGAGTGATACTCATGCCGGCGATTGTCACTCGCGACTGCAAGAACCGTTGCACGGGAGTGCCGTCTTCATCGGCATCTTCATCTTCTTCGCCGTGATACGGATCGCGATCTAATTTGCGGCGTCGTTTATTGGCGTCAGTAGCGGAAACTTTTTTAGAGGGCTTGTTGCCACTAAACGAGCGGCGGGCCGGCATCTTCACATCGTCATCATCATCTTCGTGTTCGTCATCTTCATGATGGTCTTCGACGTGATCATCATGCTCGTCGTCATCTTCTTTCTGTCTACGTTTGCGCGCCGTCCCAGAGGCCTTGCTCGAGCCCTTAGCGGGGCGATCGTCGTCGAATTCGAACGATTTCATCACCGCTTTTTTAGTCGGTCTCTTCTCTTGTTCGTCGACGTCTTCCTCGGCTTCATCTTGGACTTCCAAACGCTTCGAGCGCTTACGCTTGGGTGCTTCTTCAAATTCTGGTTCTTCTGCGTATGTCGATCTCGACCGCTCGCGACTGGAGGTGGGAGCGGCGTCGAATGAAGTCTGAGCGAAGAAGTCCATGCTGGCACTGGCTCTAGGCGCCGGGTCGAAACCGGTGTCGTCTTCGGCTGGGGGTATCGCCGGCTGCGCTTCAACGGCCTGTGCCCCGGCCGCTTTCTCAACAACTTCGTTGGCTCCCGGCGGTGGCGGCGACGGTTGTCTGATCTGAGTCGGAAGTTGGCCAGCCGAGATTGGTGGCGGCTGCGCTCCAGAAATCGATTGCTGATAACGAGTGGCGGCAATCGTCGTCTCCAGCCGACCATGGGCACCACTAGCCCGCTGGACATTAGGATCTTGCCTGCTAATCGCTTGCGGTTGACCAAATTGTTTAGCGGTGGGACTGTCGAAAAAATCGGGACTGGTGTTACCGCCGGTGCCCGGGGCGCGTGTCACGGGCTCGACTTGACTGTTGTTCACTGGCGACGTTGGAGGCGCCGCCGCGAAAAAATCGGCGGCAGCTGGTGACACTTGCGGTTTATTCAAGTGGACATTGGCTGGTTCGGACCATTGAGCCGGGGCGTCACGACCAGAGCTGGCAGTCACTGAAACCGCCTGGCTCGAGGCAGCCGGTTGCACATTGGCTGCTTGTGAGTGCGCCTGGGCCGATTGTGCATCTACTGTCTGTGGCAAGGCTGTCAGCGGGGGACCGGGATCTGGTGCACCTGGAGCAAAACTCTGATTGTTAGGCGATTGAGCTTTTTGACCAGGCGCAACGTCGAATTCACTTTTTGCCGCGGCGCCTGTTTCCTGGGGTGATTGAGCGCCGGGAGCCGGCTGGCCATCACTGTGACCATTGCCGTTGCCATTGCCGTTGCCATGCCCGTTGCCGTTGCCATGACCGTGACCGTTGCCATTTTCGCCCGGATTTTCGACGATCAACCCGGCTGCGCGTTTAGTCATTGCTCGCTCGAGCAAAACAGGGTCCGGCCTGACGGATACGGCCAGGGCCCGATTGCTGTTTGTGAGAGTGGGCATGCTTGTCGGCGAGAAGGCCGACAAAACCATGCCGCAGCCGGCGCAACTCTTACCTTTGCCCCGCAATACCGTTCCACAAGAATGGCAGATCAGAATTTCCAATCGTCAAACCACCTAAAGCTCAACCGCATGATCCCATCATCAGGGGCTGATTCGATAATACCTTCATTTGCTACGCCAGAGCGGGCGAAACGGAAGGAAAAAAGCTGTTTAGTAACTGATAGTCGAACACCTTGTCAGTGAATGGTACAGGCGCTTGAGCGGCTTGTCAAGAGATTCTGCCGGCAAGAAGCTCAGTGGAGCGGCTTTGATCGCTTTCGGTGCGAATTTTAGGTGCATCCGAATCGCCTAACAAATGCTGCTCCTGCCAGGTGCGCCTCAAATTTTATTTTCTGCAGAAGCTATACTAAATTCAGACGAAGATCTCCTTTCTGCCTGCTTAGTTAGGACTCGGTCTCGAATCTGGCTCTGGCGGAAGATGGGAAATCCGACCCGCGTTGGTCATCTTCAACTGAGTTTGGGATGACAACTGGAGACGGATATTTGGGTACATATCAAAATAGGGTAAAGGTAGCCCGTTGTCGAATGACCGATAAAGAACTGGTAAGAGAAATACCTGTTAATCGACGTTGCCAGCCGGGAGGAGAAAGGAAGCACGATGTCCTATGATGAAGCGCCAGCTAACCAGTCGAACGACGATGCTTCATCTCTGCAAGCGCGACGCGCGCGTCTGAGAGGCTCACTGGCCAAGCAGGCGATTCCGCCCGACCCGTACAAACCTGACCCGTACTTGAGTGTCGGTCAGGATGCCAATTCGAGTGCGACCAATCAAAGTCCAGTTGCTGCCACTGCAACAAACTCGGCAAGTCAGCAACCGGCAGGCGCAATAGTGAACGATAACCAAGGCAACATTCCCGACCACAATCCGCCTTCTCCCAGCAACGGTCATGGCCAGGCACAAACGGCGGCCCCTCAACTCTTCGTTGCAGCCGCTGGTGCTGCCGGCGTGGGCAGCTCCCCGTACATTTCCAACCAACAGCTTAATCCTTACGATTCGCCCTATGAGCAAGAAGCGCAACCCAGCCCTGGTAGCTCGCCTTTTATCCAGCAGAATCAGCCCGTCAGCACAAGTTCTCCGTTCACCGAGAACCCCTATCTCAGTGCTCAGGCCTCTTCTTATTCGCAAGAGTCCAATTACGGTCAACCCGATGCCCCAGAATCTCTCTTGGGTAAACCCGGACCTTCGCACACGGTCTACGGTCAGGTGCCGGCGCCCAATTCGCCCTTTAACCAAAAAGCGGCTTACCCGCCCGCAGCCGCTGCTGGCGGATCGAAACCGGCTGAGCCGAGCCCGATCGGTCTCAGTGCCATGAGCACTCTGTCAGAATCGCTAGCCAGTTTGCGTACACAGACCCCAGAACCGGCCGAAATTTCTGAAGACGCCGCGACAGCATTTGTGGAAAAAGAGGAAAATAACACAAAGGACAAGCGCTCGCAGAAGTCAACAAAACCTCCCAAGGCTTTCAAAGAAGAGGAAATCCCCGATGAAGAATTCCAGGCACCGGCTGTGATACCACCAAACGAACCGGCCAAGAATTCAGTGACAGTCCAGAGCATACACCTCCAGGATCCGCTCGCCGGTACCTCGGCTGCCCAGGTGCAGGTGATTGAACTTTTGAACAATATGGATCAGGCTATGGGCGCCTGCGCCATGAATTTATCCGCGCTGCAAAAAACTGCCGGTGAACAGACCGAGGCTTTGCGATCGCTGACCGAAACATTGCAGCACCAGACATTTTCCGAGCTCGGTCTCAATTTGACGAGTCTCATGGAATCGCTCTCTGCCGCACTCGAGCCGATGAGGGCCGTGGGCGAATTAGTACCGGCGATCGATCAATTG
>CAJCHQ010000983.1 GCA_903970295.1 Bryobacterales bacterium | reverse complement strand
GCCAATGCGCCGCATTTTTTCCATAATGAAGGAAAGAATAATGTACGTCTCTTATGCATGTTTTCTCCAGGCGGTATGGAAGATTTCTTCGGTCAAATTGGAGTGCCACTTTCAGGGCGCACAACGCCACCACCTGTGATGACTGAAGCCGAGCAAAAAGAATTCAAACGCAAAGCCCATGAGCTAGCACCCAAGTATCGCACCGAGCTGCTTTGAGATGCCCCGATGAAGTTGGCGCGTATTCTGCTTGTCGCCGGCATTTTGTTCGGACTACCCAGCCTCTGGGAAACTCTGTCCTTTTCTTGGGATCCGAGTTTTCAGGCTCCAGCCTTGAGATTTGGCCCTACACACACTAACTATCACGTCTTCAGAGAATTCGCTCTCACTCTTGGTGCTCTGGCAACAATGGTCTGGGTTCTGTTTCAGCCAGCCGCCAATCGGTCACGACCTCTCTGGACACAATGCTCATCGCGGCAAGTTGCTATTACGTCGGATGGTGGCTACCCTGGCCCCTTCTTGGTTTGCACACGCCAAACATAGCTGCAGAAACTGTTCATTTGGCTGCCGCAGCCTCATCGCTAACGGCAATATTCCTGGCTAAGAAAGATTTTTACAGAGAGGTGAGCAGTTGAATAACAAAGATGCAGCCGCGAGCATTGTCGGGTTCGAGAGTGAGTACGCAACGATAAACAATGTTCGATTGCATTACTGGCTAGGTGGGAACAAAGTCGGTCAGCCGATAATCCTGTGGCATGGATTTCTCTCCACTGGTTATGCCTGGCGAGCGGTGGCGCCGTTATTAGCATCTGCCGGATTCAAAGTTTTAATCCCAGACTTGAGGGGCTTCGGCGATAGCGACAAACCGGCGGGCAATGAGGGTTACGACGCCCGTTCCCTGGCTGAAGAAATCCGTGCGCTGGCCGCTGCGATCGGTTTTAGTCAAGGGAAACCGCTTATTCATGCGGCTCACGATATGGGCGCTCTTCCAGCTCTAATCTGGACAGCTGATCACAAAGCAGAAGTTGGCGGCTTGCTCTATATTGAAGCACCGGTAATGATTGGAAGTGTCTTGCGGGAGATCTTCAGCTATACACCACAGGCGATGGTACGTGGATCTATGTGGTGGTGGATCTTGCCTCTGGCACCAGATGTGCCGCAGCGTCTAATTGTTGGCAATGAACGTGCCTTTCTGACTTGGTTCTATGAAGGTGCGACTGGTCGACCTGAAGCTATAGACGACGTCGCAGTCGACGAATACTTGCGCACCTTTGCCGGGGAAGAAGGCGTCCTCGGAGGTATGGGCGTTTACCGCGCAGCCTTTTTGAGCATCGAGCAAACCGAACCACTGCTTTCTGCCAAGATTGATGTGCCGGTGATCGCTATGGGCGGCGGCGTTAAAGGGCTGGGTGCAAAAGTTGGCCAAATGGTGCGCATGGTCGCCAAAAATGTGAAAGAATGCATGGTCGATGGCTGCGGACATTTCTTGCCGGAAGAAGCGCCCCGCGAAGTCGCTGATCAGATAGTGGCTATGCGCGCAAGTTTGAATAATTAGTTAAAACTGCTGCGTCGAAGTGTGATCACTCTCCGTCTCATTTAAGTCATCTGCACAGACTTAGACAAGTCTCGAGAATGAGGAGAGAATTGGCTTCGATCCTAATGGCAAAGCAGCCTTTATTTTGAAGCCTTGATGTCCAAAGCTTTCCACAAGCCGACCACCAGCCCCACGGCAAGCAGAGTTGGAGGAATTCTGGAGTCCGGCGGCACGACGCCAATGCCGACTAAAAGACATGGAATGGTCAAACCAATTAGGATTGCAGCCACAATCTGACCGTCAAGCCGCGGCTTATCTGTCCTTCCTTAGGAGCACCCCGAGTCAATCTCCGACCTATTTCACCGGCTCCGTCAGCATGTAGTGCCAAACCGGCGGGCAAATTGGTTTTCCGTTTGCGCTGAGAACGGTCGTGTTGTTGATCGCGAAATTATGGATGCGCGGCATTTGTGTCATGTCGGGAAGTTGCCCATCTGTGAAAATCAAATGCGCATGATTGTACGAAGGAGTCGGATGATCGGCGTCAGCAATGCCGAGCGCCGTTAGACCCATTTGTTTGAAAATTGCCAGCTGCTGTTTATGATCGCAATTACCTTGTTTGTCTTCCATGTGATTGAAACCGAAATAACACTTCGCCGGAGTTTTTGTATCCGTATCGAATCCTTTTGCCGGTGCGTTGAAATGGAAACTATAGTCTTTTGGTGAACCAAAAAATATAACGCGTGACACCGGGTGAATTTTTGAAATTACATAAGCGTGCCCTCCTCCTTGAGACTGCCCACAGAAGCCGATGTTGCCCCACTTCGGTTCCCCTGACTCGATGTAATTGTCCCAGCCACTTCCTGGCTGCTGATTATTCAAGTAGACCAAGAGCTTCGCTAATCTGTTTTCGATGCAATCGGCTCTTGGGACATCAATCTCTGTCGATGTATCGGTCCCCTGGATAATTTCGAGGCGGAACTTCATATAGGCATCCGGGTCATCGCTATTGGCACAAGCTGTTTGTGCGGCAATCGAACACGGATACATCAACGAGATGACGTGATAGCCTAATTTTGAAGCAGTCTCTAGAAATCTCGAACGATAAGGCTTTCCGTTTGTTCCGGTGAGGAAGACAAGCAACTCATTTCTCGGATTTGCTTCTGGCAACCAGCTGAGATGGGCAGCGTTGAATGTCTTGATCTGAGGATCCGTGGCACTTGGGAGAGTGCTGGTCGGGTTGCTGATCTGTACTTTGGTGCTCGCTTCCGACCCAGGACTTTGGACTGGAGTCTGCGCCGGGCTTTGGGCTGGTGTCTGCGCCGGGCTTTGTGCCGGTTTCTGCGCCGGGCTTTGGGCCGGTGTCTGCGCCGGGCTTTGGGCCGGTTTCTGCGCCGGGCTTTGTGCCGGTTTCTGCGCAGTAGGTTGCTCTGACTCTGACTGCGCGAATGCACAAGTTGCTGAAATCAGGCTGGTCGACGCCAGCAGTAATGCGATCAATTTCCCCGTAATGGTTGAAGGTGCAGAATTTGTTCTGCCTCTATTTTCGTTGAATTTCATTCTTTCACCAAGCCACTTTCCGACGGTGCAACAGAAACAGGATATCAACTATCAGGATAGTTCACAGATGCGATAAGGCTTCATGAGATACTAATTCCGGTTCGGGGACACAGATTCGAGGCACCGATTCGGGGCACTAGCTTTACGTCGTCAAGCACGAGGAGTTTCAAAAGTCATGAAGCATTGGTTGACATCGCTGATGATCGCTTTGCAGGTCTGTGCAATGCCGGCTTTTGCCGACGATGGGCTACCAACGGCGACAACCAAGACCTTACTGGCGGAAGTTCAACAAGCCACTTTTCAAAGCAAAAGAGCTGCGTTCGTCGACAATCTCATGAGCAAAATGACTCTAGAGGAAAAGCTCGGACAAATGAATCTGCTGTCAATCGGATTTGATGTCACCGGTCCAGTTGTCAGTCAGGGCGTTGACGAGAAGATCAAGAAGGGTATGGTGGGAGGCGTTTTCAACACGTTCACTCCGATTGCCGTTCGTAAGCTGCAGGAGATGGCGGTCAACGAGTCTCGCTTGAAAATTCCGCTGTTATTCGGTTTTGATGTCATTCACGGTCATCGCACCGTGTTTCCGATTAATTTGGGCTTGTCTTGTTCTTGGGATCTGGATCTGATCGAACGAACGGCGCGGGCAGCAGCCATAGAAGCGAGTGCCGACGGCTTGAACTGGACGTTTTCGCCAATGGTTGATATTGCACGTGATCCGCGGTGGGGGCGAGTCAGCGAGGGCGCCGGAGAAGATCCGTATCTCGGTGGTCGCATCGCTAAAGCCATGGTGCACGGATATCAAGGGAACGGCTACGGTAATGCGGACCGTGTTCTCGCCTGCGTCAAACACTTCGCGCTCTACGGAGCCATCGAAGCCGGGCGTGATTACAACACCGTAGACATGAGTCCGGTGAGAATGTACAACGAATACCTGCCACCATATAAAGCCGCAGTAGACGCCGGTGTTGCGAGTGTGATGACGGCTTTCAACGAAATCAATGGTGTGCCGGCCAGTGCCAATAAATGGCTGATGACCGAACTCCTCCGTAAGCAATGGGGATTCAAAGGTTTCATCGCGACTGACTACACTGCCATAAATGAAATGGTGGCGCATGGACTTGGCGATCAGGCCAAAGTCTCCGAACTGGCGATGAATGCAGGCGTCGACATGGACATGGTCGGCGAGCTTTTCAGCAAATATGGTGCAGAACTGGTCAAATCTGGAAAAGTTTCACAAGCAACCGTTGACGCAGCCTGCCGGCGTGTTTTAGAGGCTAAATACGATCTAGGTTTGTTTGAAGATCCTTACCGATTCATGAGCGAAGAGCGCGCCAAGTCACAATCAATGAGTGCAGACAAACTGCAACTCAGTAAAGAAGCCGCGGTCAAAAGCATGGTCCTTTTGAAGAACACGAACAACATATTGCCTTTGAGAGAGCAGAAGAAAATCGCATTCATCGGACCGTTTGTGAAGGATCAAAAAAGTTTGATCGGCAATTGGAGTGGTGCTGGTGATTGGCATAAAGCAACATCGATCTGGCAAGGGCTTGATACCAAATTCGGTGCTAATAAATTTCTCTACGCTAAAGGTTGCAATGCCATCGACGACTCTGCGCTGATGGAAAAAATGAATCGCGATGGGGCAATGCTGACTGGCGATGAGAAATCGCCTGCAGAACTGATTGAGGAAGCAGTACAAACGGCAGGGCAAGCCGATGTTGTAGTGGCTGTCCTGGGTGAGATTTCGAACATGAGTGGTGAGGCCGCTTGTCGAAGCAAGATTGGCTTACTCGAAAATCAAGTCGAACTGCTCAAAGCTTTGAAGAAGACGGGTAAACCGATCGTATTGGTTCTCATGAATGGGCGGCCACTGACCCTGCCGTGGGAAGACGCAAATATGGATGGCATTTTGGAGACCTGGTTTGGCGGTACTGAGGCCGGACCGGCGATTGTCGATGTACTCTTCGGGAATGCCAATCCCTCGGGGAAATTGACTATGAGTTTCCCTTATAACGTTGGGCAGATTCCTATTTATTACAACGCCAAAAGTTCGGGGCGACCGTTCGACGATAAGGAAAAATATCGCTCGAAGTATTTGGATGTTTCGAATGCGCCGCTTTATCCGTTCGGTTATGGGCTTAGCTATACCAATTTTGCTTATGGCGATGTGTCGGTTAGTTCACCGACTCTGCGACCATCCGAGACCTTGACTGTGACAACCACAGTCACCAACACTGGCAAAGTCTCCGGTGTGGAAACCGTTCAGTTATATGTTCGCGATCTCGTCGGCAGTATCACAAGACCGGTGAAAGAATTGAAGGGCTTCCAAAAAATTGACCTTAAGCCTGGAGAGTCGAAAGTTGTTGCATTCAATTTGACCGCAGAAGACCTCAAATTCTACAACTCAGATTTGGTGTTCGCTGCCGAACCTGGTGAGTTCGAAGTTTTCTGCGGTTCAGACAGCAGAACTGACAAGCATGCCAGCTTCAAATTAGTTCAGTGAACCGCCGCCGCTGCCGCGATGCCGTGAGACGTGGAGTGATTGCACATGCAGTTTTGAGCAAGCTGTTCCAGGACATGTGACAGATATGTCACGAAGATGTCAACCTGGATAGTTAATGTAATTCGTGGGATTTGTCCCACTTAGCTCAAGCAAAACCGATACGCCTTACCAAATTTAGGGACGCATTTTGTGGCGTCTCTAGACACTATCGTCGCGAGGAGCCAAGCATGGGCCCAGGAACTTTTAAACATAGTGATCAAGCAGAGAAGACACAGTCTCAGTCAACCGGCGATCAAGTAACTGCCGCTCAGGCAGAAGTCAACCAGATCAGGGCTACCTCTGGTCGCATGGTGCCGCCTGCAGGCGCCGATAGCGCGCATGCTCTTTTTGGTACTCCCACAATTACAGGCGGTGATGCAGCCGTCTCGACAACCACCGGTGATGCTCAAAAAGCTAATGCAACGACAGGCGCTGCCGGTGATGCTCATGCTGGTGCGGCGACGACTGGCAAGGCCGGCGACGCTCATGCCGCTGGCGCGACGACCGGCACTGCCGGTGATGCTCATGCCGCGCCCGCGACGACAGGCGCTGCCGGTGATGCTCATGCCGCTGCCGCGACGACAGGCGCTGCCGGCGACGCTCATGCCGCTGCCGCAACGACCGGTGCTGCCGGCGACGCTCATGCCGCTGCCGCGACGACCGGTGCTGCCGCAGACAAACACACCGCTGGCACTGACACAAGTTCTGGCACAGCTTCGAGCAAAGCAGGTCAGTGGCTGCCCGACCACCTGGGGGGTGCTTTGGACTTCACGATTCAGGGTGTGCGCGGCGCGGTTCAATCAGTTGGTACCTTTGGACACCAGGTCGGCGAGGCACTCAGTCACAGTGGCAGCGCTGCATCATCAGCCATATCGGCAGCCGGAGAGGCGATCCAGCACCCAGTGGCGGCGGCTGAAGCAGTCGGCAGTGCGATTAAGAATGGGGCTGCCTCGGTTGTACAGGCCGCAAAAGATAACCCGTGGCAAACCGCGGCGATCATGGGAGCGGTGGGGGTCGATGTTGCGACCCTTGGTACAGCTAGCCCG
>CAJCHQ010000982.1 GCA_903970295.1 Bryobacterales bacterium | reverse complement strand
ACGAGCAACTTTCGAAAAAGTCCGCCAAATTGCCAGATCGATTTCCCGTGCCGATTCCCCAGGGAGCTGAATGCCGTGAAGTAACCACAGATTCAGCTTACTATCAGGCTCCGGCTAAAAAAAACCAGCGCCAGCCAGGAGAACCATCTAAAGATGACCCGCTGGGCATGTTGACTAATGTCGGTTCGGGCGGAAAGAAGCCAGCCGGTCCCCCGCAAACAGTGGTTTTCACGAGTCCGCAGCCTCTTTACGAATTGAGAAATTATTTTGTTGGCAGCCTCGGGCGAGCCGGTTGGAATGTCATGAAACCCACCAATGAGCTGGGCAACACAATTACCAGTTTTCAAGCCTCAAACGATCGTGCATCCATTACGATCACAATCAACCAGTATGCAGACGGATGTGTGTTTAAAATTTCAGTGCAGAACTTCACCGTTCCCACTCAGTAAAATTAGACAATCCGTTTAGTCATCATTTGAAGCGTCAATTGAACAGTCAAAAAAATCGGTGTTTACAAGAGGCTAGTCAGGATGTCCACCTCTGCCTCTCTTCTGACCGGCATAACGGTTATTTGGCTTCTGACTTGTGTCTTACTAGCCATCTTCGGCAAGAATTGGAAGCACAATTTGCCTGCCGGCATTTTGTTTGTCGGCAGTGTTGTCATGGTTTTTGCAGCCATACTGGGCTGGAGTAACGATGTCAGTTGGAATGCCGAAGCACCGTTCTATCTGGCAGTGGCACCACTGCGTTTTCGCCTCGACTCCTTAGCCTCGATTTTTATTGCTCTGTTGGGCATCATCTCGATTTCGATCGCACTATATTCGCCCGGTTATCTGGTGCACCAGGAGCGACAAGGCGACCCGCGCTTCTACTGGATCGAATTCTTTCTTTTTGTAATCGGCATGCTCGGCTTGATCATGGCTGCCAATGCTCTCACCTTTCTACTATTTTGGGAATGCGTGGCGCTTTCTTCGGTACTTCTGGTGGCGGCCAATTTAGCCAGTCAAGAATCACGCGCAGCCTCCTTGATCTACCTAGGTGCCACCCGAATCGCCACCGGCTTACTAATGGCAGGATTTCTCTGGATGCATGTCATTTTTTCCAGCTGGAATTTTGCCGATTGGCATTTGACAGGGCAACAGACCCTCATGCCCACATTGATGATTTTGCTTGGGTTCTGTATAAAAGCCGGGATCTGGCCGTTTCACGACTGGCTACATCACGCCCAGCCCGCCGCACCATCTCCGGTATCAGCCCTGATGAGCGGCATCATGATCGAAATCTCGCTTTATGCCATCATTCGTCTCCTTGTCATGAATGGTGCAGGATCACCTGCTTTGAGTTATGTCATGCTCTTTCTCGGCATCGTCTCGGCGTTCTGGGGCATCCTGCACGCGCTCCTGCAAGATGACCTGAAGCGCCTGCTCGCCTACAGCAGTATCGAAAACGTCGGACTGATCCTGCTTGGCATTGGCCTGGCGCTAATCTGTAACCGGCAGCACATGCCGGCTCTGGCCGAGCTGAGTTTGGCTGCCGCAGTTTTCCATTGTATCAACCACGGAATTTTCAAATCTCTCCTTTTCCTCGGCGTCGGCGCCATTGATGTCGGCGCCCACACAAGGCAACTGGCGCTACTCGGTGGGCTCGGCAAAAGAATGCCATGGACGATGATTTTTTTCGTTGTCGGCAGTGCTGCGATTTGTTCACTGCCGCCACTGAATGGTTTCAGCAGCAAATGGTTGCTCTACCATTCGCTTTTCCAACTGGCATTCAACTCCGGATTTTGGCTGGGGGTTTTTTCAGTCGGTTGCATCGGCATTTTGGCGATTGTTAGTGGTCTCGCCCTGGCCAGCTTCGCTAAAGCGATAGGCATTGCATTTCTTGGCCGACCTCGTTCAACCAGCGCCGAAAACGCGCAGGAAGGGACTTTATTCATGCAAACAGCGCAAGCGGTATTGGCGATTCTTTGCGTTGTTCTGGGCGTCGGTGCGCCTTACGCCTTAGCCATAATCCAACCGGTTTGCAACGACGCCTTCCATTCTCCCAGTGATTTGACCGCGGCTTACACGATGCCAATCGCCACCATTGCCGGTGTGTTGATTGGATTGACCGTACTGATTCAAATGTTCTGGTTCATAGGCACCAGGGGTGGAGTCAGACAGTTCATCACCTGGGAATGCGGATTCGGCGACCTTTCACACCGCATGCAAGGCACAGCCTTGAGTTTCGCCGAAAATGTCGCCTACACTTTTGCACCACTTGTTCAGTACAGTCGTTATTCTATTATCGTCGGTCGAGATAGACGACACTTTCCGGAAAAGATTTCAACTGAAATGCATATGGAACCAATCCTCGAGTCCAGATTTTATGGACCTGTGATTAAATGCACGCGCTGGCTGGGAGAGCACGTGCTCTTCCTGCAAGCCGGCAGCGTTCATCTCTACCTGAGCTACATTCTTCTGACCCTGGTAGCTTTGATGATTGTAGGCATTTTGATATGAATGAATTGCTTAATATTTTTGCTCTTCTAGCCTGCATTTTTATCTTGCCGTTCATCACCCTTGGTGTCATTCGTAAAGTCAAGGCGCGCATGCAGGGAAGAGTAGGAGCCCGCATAGTTCAGCCGCTTTTCGACGTTTTGAAAATGATGGCCAAAGGTCAGACCGTGAGCGAAACGACAACTTGGGTGTTTCAATTGAGCTCATCGCTCAATTGCGCGACAATGCTTTTGATCGCTTGCCTGGTTCCGTGGTTGTCGTTCAAACCCTCGTTTCCCGGGGACGAATTATTCTTGTTCTTCTATCTATTGGCACTGATGCGATTCTGCACGATTCTGTGCGCCATGGACACTGGTAGCTCCTTTGGTGCCTTGGGAGCGAGCCGTGAAGCTTATTTGTCGATGCTCACAGAGCCGGCAATGTTCATTAGTCTCGCCGCTCCAGGGCTAATCATCCACTCGGCTAAAAGCGTGTGCACCGGCAGTCTCAGCGCCATTTTCGACTTCTCGCGAGCATGCACAATTTTCGACCTACCGGTCTGGCTAGCGGCAGCCGTCGGCTTATATTTGACCAGTCTGGTCGATTTGTCGCGCATGCCGATCGATGATCCAACGACGCACCTTGAATTGACTATGGTGCACGAGGCCATGACCTTGGAAAATTCAGGGAAGAATCTGGCCCTGGTTGAATATCGCCATCTCCTGAAGATGTCCGTTCTGTTTGGTTTGACCGTGCAGTGCTTCTTACATGCGGCCAGATACTTTTACGCTTTCGATAACTTTGCCTACGGTTTCCTGAGCATATCGGGCATCATCGGCATGGCTATCGTCACAGGAATAGTCGAATCGGTGAGCGTTAAGCTGCAGTGGCGACGCACTCCCGAGTTCATCGCCTATGCTCTGACCATGAGCTTTTTCGCCATCGCTGGTGCATTAATTGGAGGCTCGAATGTTCGTCACGGGCTATGAAGTCGTCGGCATGATGGCTGCCGTTATCGCCATATTGATGTTAGGCTCCCGCAATGTGCGGTTTCAACTGACGATGTTGTCGGCTCAGATTACTCTGATTTCGGCAGAAACTGCTTTCTTCGCCTACCAATTCAAAGAGACCCACTTTTACTGGATTGCCCTCTGTCTCTTTCTGCAGCGCGCGGCGTTTGTGCCTTTGTTCCTTGATCGGATCGTTCAACGTATCGATATCAATCGCGATCCGGGTATGATTCTGCCGGCACCACTGACGATGCACTTGAGTATTCTCTTGTTCGGACTCAGCTTTTTCGTGGCTAACCATTTACCGATGCCCACAGCGGCAGATTTCGGCAACGGCATTGTCATTGCCAGTTCGACAGGTGCATTCTCGCTGCTTTTCAGCGGTTTGGTCATGATGCTCACTCGCCGGCTCGCCTTGAGCCAGATCATCGGTTTCATCACGCTGGAAAATGGTGTTTATGTTTTCGCTCTCACTCAAACTGACGGACTACCTTTTCTGATCGAAATGGCGGTTTTAGTCGACATTCTTGGCGCCGTGATGATCGCTGGCGTACTCATGTTCAGTATCAAACGCAGTTTCGAACACATTGACGTCAGCCGACTCAAAGATCTCAAACACGAGAGGAATACTTCTTGACACTACTGATTTTAGCTGCGCTGATTCCCGTGCTGGTGACGGCCGTAATCACATTCCTCAAAGATTCTAAACTGACCGGAAGAATCGTTGCAGCCTCGACCTGGATGCAACTGGTCTGCATCCTTTATTTCGTCTTTCCGCTTTTCACCGGCACTCGGCAGATCACTATTTCGGAAGACTTCTATCTGTTCAAACTAGATGGAGCCTTCATGGTTCTCACCTCATGTGTTGCAGCGTGTGCATTGACGCACGCTCATATCTTTTTTCAACGCGAAGCTGAGTCAGCTAAACCGCCCACCGCCTTCGCGGTGCGAGTCAACTACATCTGCGCCATGTTTTTCATCCTAGCCATGTACTGCGTCTTCATGTGCAAAAATCTCGGCTATCTTTGGATTTCAGTCGAGTCAACGACCTTGCTGTCGGCACCGCTGGTTTATTTCAGTCGCACCAAGCACGCACTTGAAGCGACTTGGAAATATTTGATCATTTGCAGCGTCGGCATTTCATTTGCTTTGCTTGGCACTCTGTTCATTTTCGCCGCCAGTCAACACGGAGTGATCGGTGGTTTAGCCGGCTCGTTGCGCTTGAGCGATTTGATCTCGGCAGCCCCGCAGTTGGATTTCAAGTTGCTGCGCTTCGGCTTTTTTTTCTGCCTATTAGGTTATGGCACCAAAGCCGGCATGTTTCCATTGCATAGCTGGTTACCAGACGCCCACTCGGAAGCCCCAGCACCTTCATCGGCACTTTTGTCTGGTTCATTGCTCAACTGCGCCTTGTTTTCAATTTGGCAGATTTCGTCTATTGTCACAGCCTCACGACATGCGCTGTTAAGCAATGAAACGACACTCTGGTTGGGCACTGCCACAGTTGTCGCCGCCAGTCTGTTCTTGATTCGGCAATACTCTCTGAAGCGCCTCTTCGCCTATTCCAGCATCGAAAATGTCGGTGTCATGCTGGTGGCGATTGGCCTAAATTCTGGGTCGCTCTTTTTCCTGCAGGCGCTGAATCATAGCATCGCCAAAGTTTCTTTGTTTTTGCTCTCCGGAAATATTGTCCAGGGCAGTGGCAAAAAGAACCTCTCGCAGCAGTCCGGGTTAATGGCTTCCGCCCCAGGTTGGGCAGGGCTTATGGCAATGGCTTGTTTCGCCGCTACAGGAGCCCCACCGTTCGGCACATTTCTGTCGGAATGGCTGATCCTGATGAAGACTATCGACCTACATTACTACGTCAATACCGGATTATTATTGATTTCGCTGACCTTGAGCTTTATCGTAGTTAGCATGCATGTGGGGCGCGTCCTGCTTGGCGGACCGAATCCGAATCTTAATTATTTTCGTCCGTTCGCAACGAGTGCGATACCGGCTCTATTGATAATTTGTTCGCTGTACATCGGCTTGGCCTCGCAGCCGGCAGGCTGGGGTGGATGGTAACTCGGCAGTTCAAACCCGCAAAACCTCAGCCATGGCTGATCAAAGCAGTGCAAGCAATTGTTCGGGCAGAGTTATCGTGGAACAATAAAGTTCAAATTGACGATTCGAGTTTGAAAATTCTGCGCGATCTGCCGCCGGGCGCGGGCACTATGATCACTTCAAACCATGCGGATGAGACAGATCCGCGAGTGTGCCTCGAGTTGTCGCGTCTCTCCGGAAAAAGATTCATCTCGATGTGCAATCGCGAAGCTTTTGATGAAGCTTTTGGCTTGGCTGGATGGGCACTGCAGCGACTCGGGCACTTCTCAGTGGAGCGGGGGGCACACGACGTAACAGCTAAAGATTTTGCCGTCGATGTGATTAAAAAAGGGCAAGACGTACTGATCATATTTCCGGAAGGCGAGATATTTTATCTCAATGAAACTGTGCAGCCCTTTCACAGTGGTGCCATAGAAATCGGTATGCAAGCCATTCTCCACGAGCGCCAAAGTAATCCAAACTGGACGGCATACATTGTACCGATGGCGCTCAAGTATCATCACACCGAGTCGATCGAAGGCATCCTAGATAAGCGCATCGCAAAAATGGAGTCGAACTTAGCTTTGAAATCGTCTAGTGGTACGCTGGTAGAGCGGTTGCGCGCAGTGCAACGGCTGTTGATTGAACGTGAGGAAGCATCACACCATGTAAATGTGGACGCCAGCAAAATTCAAAATTTGACGCAAGAAATTAGCGCCGCGAGACAAGCGATTCTGACCGACGTTGAAGCGAAGCTGCATGAGACAACTGAATCTCAACGCCAGATCATCGATCAATCTTGGCAATTGAGCGCTGAGATAAGAGATAGTCTTGGTCAACATGCAAACGCAAAGGAACGATCTGAACTTTTGCAAGATATAAAAACGTTAGAAGAGGTGGCCCAGCTCTCGAGTTGGGATCCTCGCTATTATAGTGATTCAGGTGCTTCATTCGACCGTTTGGCCGAGGCCGTACTCAAACTCGAGCGGGAATTGTACAGAGTTAAACGGCCTCGACAATTAGCCAGCCGAAAAGTATTCGTAAAACTAGCGCATCCTATCGATCTCGGTGCCTTCCTCACCGAATATCTCAAGGATCCGCGTACAGTACGCCACAGCGTCACTCAAAAACTTCAAGAAAAGATTCAGTCGCTGATTAACGAACTAGCTTCCGAGTCTTCCATGAAATAATCCACCAGCCAGGCGGCATGTAGTTAAGACCGCTATCCAAACTAAAGCCGACTGGCAGTGGATCAATTCAATCTGGATTACCTCCAGTACCCGTGGTTACCCCAACCGATGTGATGATGGTGGTGCCAGTGATGCCAGTGATGTGCATCAGCCTGTTGCGTCGGCACATACTGGATGAGTGCCACTGCAACCATGGCG
>CAJCHQ010000981.1 GCA_903970295.1 Bryobacterales bacterium | reverse complement strand
GGTAAGCGTATATTCAGAATGGCACCCCTGCACCATCATTTCGAAGCCGTGTACGCCGAGAAAGGCGTTCGTGAATGGCAAGTAGTAGCAGCCTTCTGGGCGGTGCAGGCATTGATTTGTGCAGGCGTTCTCGCGGCCTTTTTTGCCACGCGCCCGCATCAGTAAAACTCAATAAAAATCTGAAAGTGAATTTTTCTGTATAAGCACTAATAATCAAACCGATATCGGTTTGATTCCGGCACAGAAGGTGGTAGATTGACGCAAATCCGTGCCAAGAGCCCCACACCGCGAGTTTTGAACATGCGAGCCGAAGTCGATTCCAATCCCGAGTGGTTCCAAATAGCCAACAAAAAGTTGGCAGAAATAGAGGCAAGTGCTGCCGATTACGAAGATGAAGAAGAAGGCGATAAAGCCCCGACCCCTGAAATCTTCGAAGCGATTCGGGAATTTCTGACCAAAGCGAGAGACGCCGGCGAAGGCAAACTGGAAGTGCCGCATATATTTGTGTCGCCCAATGGACATATGGTTTTGACTTATGGGAATAAAACCAAAAGCATCGATATCCGCTTCGGTCCTGCAGTTTTCTTTGTCTTCAAAACCGACAAAGCGTCGCCGGTCACTGGCGAGGGCATGACCAATACGGTCAATCTGGTTACCAGGCATTTTCGCGTTTGACCCGCCAGCTACCGACTGAAAAAGATATGTCCGAACTATGGGAATTGGTCTGGGGAAAGCCGCAAGTCGACCCGGCGGCTTTGGCTCAAGCAATTGAGCTGGAATTGAAAGCTGAAACGTCAGAAATGCCAGATTTTCGTACGCGCCTCCTCATTCGAGATAGCACTGAAGCATTGGAAAATTATTGGGGGCAGAAACGTGTCCAGGAGTGGCTCGACAAATGTCCCGTGCGCGACAGGATCGAGTCCATTAAAAAAGAAGATTTAGGGCAGCCCGGCTTCCCTCTTTTAAAGGACCAGTTGATGGATAAAACTGAACCCGCTGCAATAAACGAGTTTTTGAGAGAGCTGGGCACACGAATTAAGAAACCCACTACTATTTCGGTCGGCGGCTCGATTGCCTTGATCCTGACCGGTTATCTTTCGCGAGCAACGTCCGATCTCGATGTCGTTGATGAAGTGCCGGCTGAGATTCGAGGCGAAAGAGAACTTCTTGCGGAACTGGAGCGACGCTATCAGTTGCTGCTGACCCATTTTCAATCGCACTATCTGCCAAACGGCTGGGAAAACAGAACTCAGCACCTGGGAAAATTCGGGTCGATCGAGGTTCGACTGGTCGATGTCTATGATATTTTCCTGGGTAAGGTTTTCAGTTCAAGGACCAAGGATTTGGACGATTTGCGAGCAATCAAGCCAAAGATCGATAAATCTCACCTTGAGAAACAATTTCTCAGCTCCACTGTTTCTTTGCTAAAAGAGCCCACGCTGCGGCAATCCGCAGAAAAAAATTGGTATATCTTATTCGGTGAAAATCTTCCGACTGGCTAGCGTTTTCAATGTTGCTGGTTCTCAAGCGTCTGCACACATCCGCATTCTCGATAGCCCGATTGCCAGCCGAAGTGGCCAGCCCAAGTGGCCAGCCCAAGTGGCCAGCCCGATTGGCAAGATTGAGATTTAACGGCTGCGAAACAGCTCAGATTCTATTAATATTGAGCGTGTTCGACCGCTCCTGAATCCTTGCCTGCTTACTATTTGATTGTCGATGGACGACCAGATCATGAAAACCATCTCCGAACTCGTCTCGCAAGGACGATGGGAGGAGGCGTATGCGCTTTTGCTGCAGTATGCTGCTCAACAGCCCAACGACCCTTTGCTGCAGTATCAGTTGGGTTTGATTTCCTTCAATCTCGGTCGTTTCGATAGCGCGGTCGATCACTTCAACAAGTCGCTGGCGATCCTGCCCGACAATCCGGAAGTGCAATATCAGCTCGGTCTGGCTTTGCTTAAATCGAATAAGCCAGACAAGGCGCTGCCTTTATTCAAAGATGCCTGCGGGCGCAAGACAGGTTTTGTGCTCGGGCATTTACATTGGGGTATAGCACTCGCCGGTGTCGGCGACGTCAAGAATGCTCTGGTTCAATTTATCGAAGCGACCAAGTTAGCGCCTGAACTGACCGTCGCTCAATACCAGTCTGGACTGATGAATCTGGCGATAGGTCAATTCGACGAGGCGCTCAAATATTTCAAGCGCTCGACTGAACTCGATCCGAATTGGGCGGCTGCCTTCATCGGGCTCGGTCAAACCTACATGGCCACCGGCAAGGCCAGCGAAGCAATCACCTGTTTTGCCACGGCGTCCGGCTTGGAGCCTGAAGATAACGGTATCCGCAAAAGCTGGGCTGCGACTTTGTTGGCTGCCGGCAAATTCGAAGATGCGATTCGTCTTTACCAGGACATCATCAATCTGGGTGCCAAAGTTTCGGCGCGCGATCGCTCGATGGCTTACAACGATTGGGGTGTCGCCCTCTATCGACAACAGCGCCTGGAAGAGGCGGCCGATCGTTTAGTGCAGGCGGCCGACGTCGATCCCGAAGTCCTCGACAGCCGCCTCAATCTCGCCCTCGTGCAAATGGTTTTGCATGAGCCGGAATTGTCGGACGAAACTTTCGAGAAAGTCGCCGCTGAAAAGCCCGACTTTTTGCCTCTGAAAATGTACAAAGCGATCGCTAATCTTTTTAAAGGACGGCACAAAGAAGCTCTCGACGGGCTGACTGCCCTCTACTCCACTGAATTCAAACATCCCGATCTCGATTTGTGGACCGGCTATGCCAGTCTATCTAACGGCAAAATCGACGACGCCATGGGCATCTTCAGTCGAGTGGTCAAGCAAGACCCGCGCAGTTATCTGGCACTCGATGCGCTCGGGTGTTGCTATGCCGCTAAGAATGAACACCAAAAA
>CAJCHQ010000980.1 GCA_903970295.1 Bryobacterales bacterium | reverse complement strand
CACCGATGTTTGACCTTTGCCAGAAGCGGTTGGATGTAAAACCGATTGCAAAGACTTTTGGGTTGCTTCCAGACCTGGGTCATCGGGGGCGTAAGCTTGAGCCGGGTTGATGGTCGATGGGCTCGGCGCACTGGCGTAATTGCGCACCCAAAGATTGGTGCCGGGTGCGACTAAATGAATACCGCCTCTGGGTTGAGAGCGCAGTTGATCTTGCAAAGCAGCCGCCGATTCTTGGGTCCAGCGGGTCTTTTCTTTGGCTAGCTCGTAGGCTTGGTCTGTTTGAATTTTAGAACGATGCAGCAAATCGGATGCATTGTCATAACCTTGCTGGCGAGTTGCGTCTATTTGTTGCTGGGTGTACACCGGGTAAGAATGCCCATATCTGTCACGTGTGAACTGCCCAGCCATGTTGTTGGCGGTGGCGTCCGCTTGTCGCCTCATTACGTCAGCCTGCTGAACCGCTTGGGCATATATTCCATGGGCGTAGTTGGCTTGACCAAGGGTTGCCAAACTGACACTATCGGCTTGCTGCTCGATTATGCTTGATTCTGCGATAAGCGCTTTTGCCCCAGATTGGACAGCAGCGATTGAATTGGTGCTAGCTTGACCGGCTGGATTCTGATAGGCGGCGAGCGCGTCCAGGCAATATTTTCGCAAATTCGGGTCGCGGGCGAGATTTAGTGCCGTGCGATATTCGGCTTGGGCTTGCGCCCCCACGCCCATTTTCGCCCAGGCGTTAGCTCGGTAGTAATGAGCAATCGCGTTCTTTGGATCCTGGCTAACTACTTTGTCGCAGTCACTGAGTAAGCGCGTGTAGTCGGCAGATTTGTAGTCTTTCAACATATCGCTCGCAGCATCGCTCCAGGCTGGAGCGCTGACTGCCAGCTGCCCGCATAAGCTAGATAACAGAATCACTACCTTGAGTGAGTTTGGCTTTCGAAAACTGGCGTCGGCTCGCAAGTCTTTCATTTTGGCTCCCCGTGCGACCTTCAAATCGCTTGATATAAGGATGCTACTTGTCAACTGTGCAGTTTGCGTGAACCAAGCGAAGACAGCCCGCTAATCTATTTTGCCGCAAAATCGGCTAGATCGTAGGCTCTCTGTCTGTATGCTCAAAAGATATCGGTTGAGCGCATGCAGTAAAGCACCAACCTGAGAAAACGATTGAGCGAAATTCGCAAAAGAAAAGAGGATGCATCGCTGCATCCTCCTCCATGACCTTCAATGAATTTAGGCGATCTACTTGTGATCGACTCTTTCCTTGAATTCTTTTCCGGGAGCAAAAGCTGGCACTCTTTTTGCTGGTACTTTGATTTTTTCACCAGGCTTTTGCGGATTATTTGTCTCCCGTGCATTACGGTTACGACGCTCGAAAGTGCCGAAACCGACGAGTGTGACGCGGTCGCCTTTGGCGACTACTTCAGTAACACAATCGGTGAATGCGGCTAGCATTTCTTCTACGGCTTTCTTTGTATTATTCGTGCGAGCGGCGATTTCGGCAGCGAGTTCTGCTTTGTTCACTGAGCTTCCTCCTAAACTTCAACCTAAACTTCAAACCCAAACTTGTACGTCGATAAACTACGTCCGAACTTGGCCGTTGGTAAAACCACGTAATCGGCAAGGATACAGCACCTCCGGACACGAAACAAGAGATTGAACAAAGAATTTGTCACTTGATAATCAAAATTTTTGGGCGCTCGTGACAATTTGCGTCTTGGGAAGCGAAGAGCTCTTCCATTAATGCAGAAATTAGTCACTGAGTACGCGTGAAAAGGCAGTCAAAGTGGGAACAACCATAATACGGAAGCAAAAGGTTGTTACCGCTTGAGACGTAGAGCTGGGGCGAAAACTTCGGTCAACGCAAAGGAAGCTGCATATGCGGCCGCCAATGCGGCGGAGTCAAAAAAAGCCCATGGAACTGTCGTTTTAGATGTCAGACAGGTGACTCAACTCGCCGAGTACTTCGTCATCACAGGAGGAGACTCAGCCAACCAGATCCGGGCGATTGTAGAAGCAATCGACGAAAGCCTGACCAAACTAAGCTACAAGAATGGTTTGGTGGAAGGCAAGCAGGAAGGACGATGGGTTCTGCTTGATTTCGGGGATGTCATCATCCATGTGCTCCATGAAAAAGAGCGCGGCTTCTACAAACTGGAGCAATTTTGGAATCAGGGTCTGATTATTCCAAAAGAAGAATGGGACGCTGAAAACTGGGTAAAAGATTGATACAGAGATAGTTACTAATTATCGGTTGTTCGGGTAGCACAGCTTGGGGGTTAGGGGTTTGTTATGAGCTTCAGGACCAGATTACAAGGGTTCGTAGAAAACAGGCAGAAGATCCAGATCTGGTATGGGATGGGATGCCACAATACCGTGACCGGACGTGTTTTGACGGTCGATCACGATCACATCGATGTGGAGTCTTACTCCCACGAGAGTGACGGTCAAATCCACATTCGCCGGATTCTAGTTCCGCTGCATTTGATACTCCACATCGACATCACCTCTGCTGAAATCGCAGAAGAAGATGATGCCTTGATGAGCCCGGAGCAACGCGAGGGAAAAGCACAAGCGTCTGACAATCAAGTCGTTGATTTGCCAGACGCGCCAAGAGGTTACGCAGTCCGAGTTCTTTCTCAACTAAACGCGTCTTACTCAAATCGCTTTTCAAGAATGGCCACCGGTCCAGGTGGAGTTTACTTCGCCTGCGATGGTTCGGTCTGGTTTGTCGACAATCTTGGTACGCTCACCGAGTACGCCCGGATCAGAGGCAACAGCACGATTTCTGGATTGCGTTTTGACCGCAAAGGCGTGCTCTATGTAGCCACCATTCAAGGCACTGTCTATCGAATTGACCCCAACAAGAGTGGCAGAATTCTTGCTCAGCTCGACGGTAGTTTGACCGGTGGAGGTACGTTCCTGTCCGATCTGGCTATCGGTACTCGCGACGAATTGTTCGTTTCGAACTTCCCGTCCAATACCGGTGGCATATTCAAAATCGACAAGACTGGTGAATACGAGGTCTTGATCGGCGGACCGGGGCACGGAACCCAGGGGCTTTTGCTAGATCCTGATGGTTTCTTGTGGTGTCTCGAACACGCCACAGGTTCAGTTGTGAAGCGCTCACTCGATGGTCGGGAAGCCGCCCGAGTCGTGGTCGCTGAGCCTGAAAGCTTCAATTTCGCCGACGGATACGACGGTAATCTCTCGATGGACAGTCTCGGTCGCTTATATGTGACTGCCGGCCGTTCAGGCACTGTATTGCGTGTCAATCGGGAAGGCAAAAGCGAAGTATTTCTCACCGGACTCGTCAATCCGACTGGTGTCGCCTTCGGTCCTGATGGTGCTCTCTTCGTCCTCGAGGCTGGTCGCTCCCGCGTACTGCGCGTGGCCGCTCTGGATAAAGCAGACCGCACGGCATCTGCCACAGCGTTGAGCTGAAGCGCTGCCGGAAAACGAATTCCATAAGAGCGGGGAAGTCCGAAATGCGAAGCTCACGTCGAGCTTCGCATTTTGTCTCGCCGCTGTCTGTCTTGATTTTTATCGGGCGAGACTGACCTCGCCGTTGATAACACTTGCCGGTTTACGCACAGCGCCTGCTACGAAAGGGTCCGTCAGGCAGGGCACCAGACCGCCGGCAATTGTCAAAGGCGGGCATTTGGTCAAGTACGTTTTGCCTTTTTCAATCGCTGTCTCGCTCTCCATATGTGCCGGACCCAGTCTGACTATGCCGTTCAACAAATCGTTAAAGCCGAATGGCGCGATGAAACACCAGCGGTCGTTCTGATCGATCCGCACACCGACCGCAGTGGCTGTATGTTGCCAATCGGCGATGCCGTCTAATGTGCTGGCGTATGTTCGCCGCCCCTCTCGCCAGGTAGCGAAACTGGCTTGGTTTTTGACATCGAAAATGGCCTCGGGAAATTCACTTCCGAGCGCTTCTTTTGCTGCACGCTCTTGTTCTCGGTCGCCATCGGCATCATAAAATGCGATATCAAAGTCTTTGATCGTCAGCTGACAATCGCCTGGATAAAGAGACCTCCAGATCGTGTTGCGAATGGCGCCCCCGGCCAACCACCAATCCGGCAAATTGAGTTTTTGAATGGCGGGCAAAACTTTGCCGACAGCTGACTCGGCCAAAATCGCTTGCAGGATTAGCTGAGGCTGCGCATTTTTATTCATCTATATATGTAT
>CAJCHQ010000979.1 GCA_903970295.1 Bryobacterales bacterium | reverse complement strand
CCCGGTAGTTAAGCGGGTCACAGGATTGCCTTTGCTTGCTACACTGTTACTGTAGATTGAGGAATTATTAGATGACGATGGCAACAGCCTTCAAACCCGAGTATATCGAGCTGGCAGATCTAGGCCCGGCCACTATGAGCGCCTGCCTGAGCCCGGCGCTTGACGACGCGGGTTGCACGGATAAACAAATCGATTTTAAAGCTCACCGCATCCTGGCTAAAGCCGTTTACGGCGACTATAAAATACTTTGCTGGTGGGCAGCTGAGCAAGAAGATGTGAGTGACGGTAAACCCATGCTCACAGTCGATAAAGGCACAGCCACGCTGCTAGGAATATGCGCTTTTCCCCGCTCGGGAAAAAGTGGCGATTCGGAAGCCATCGCTCGCCTGAATGCACGCGTCCGAGAAAAAATCGAGCACTATTTGAAAGCTGGCAACCTTCCGAAACCGGAAGGCGGTCAAGATCTCGGCATGGCACCAAATCAATAACTGGTCTGTGCCTGCGATCGATTACAGCTCAATTAGCATAACGGCGAGGATGGTCGCCTTTTTCAGGCAGTTTTCGGACATCCCCTTCGCGCACGAAGTGGCAGAATCCGTACATGCTCGCGACGCGATAGTCCAGATCGGCAATCGACTCGATGCAGATGGTGCACTCGCTGGCAATGATGCCGTAGACCTGAGCGACCCCGATACGCAATTACCGGATGAAGTAAAAGTCTATGCTCCGATTCTTGAAGCAAGATATAAGAGCTTAGTTCAGCTAATTCTCAACTCCGGTACGACACAGGTGCTCGAGCTAGCTAGCGGATTTTCGTTGCGCGGTCTGGCGATGTCTCGGAACTCAGAGCTCGCTTATGTCGATACAGATCTTCCAGGAATACACCAAGAAAAATGCAAACTTGTGGCTGCGCTTAGAGCAAAGCAACAACTTCCCGATACTGGCAATTATCAGGTCTGCGTAGCTAATGCTGTTGATTTAACGCAGTTGCAAGCTGCCACCAGCGCGCTCAAACATGACCGCCAACTCGTCATAGTCACCGAAGGCTTGCTCATGTATCTAACTGCCGAAGAACGATCACAACTAGCTAATAACGTGAAACAGATCCTAGCAACGTTCGCCGGAGGCTTATGGATCACGCCAGATTTTGCCATACGTAAGGTTGCAGACGATGTGTCCGAGAAGATAAAACGCTTTCGCAGAGCGATAAGTGGAACCACCGAGCGTCAAATGTACGAAGCAGCTTTTGAAAATGAAGAAGGAATCAACGACTTCATCAGAGACCACGGATTTTCTGCTGAACATCACTTCCAATTAGACCTGGTGCCACACATCACATCGCTGGAAAATTTGGAGCTCAACCCACTTTTGATGGAACGTCTTAAGCCGCGAATGAGAGTTTGGGTTATGTCACCAAATTAGCCGGCGTCGGAAGCTCTCAACAGTTCAAGGAAATCTGCATCAAGCTGTTCCACAGTCCACTGCGTGTCGAACAACATGCGAATTCTGTCGCCGAGTAAACCAATATCCTCTTTGAACTTTTCGCCTGGCGGTTGAAGTGCCGCCAATTTCTGCAAGCTTTTCTCTTCGGTCGACTTAAGATAATGACCACGCTTCCAGCTATCCATCAGTATGTCGACGCGTGTGACCTTTAATTGCCCAGTGAATCTGTCGATTAGCACCTCTGAAACTGCCACGCCATTGGTGTAATAGAGGAACGGATTGCCCTGCCCCACAGCCCAATCAAAGTCTATCCCTCGCGTGGCGTAAAAGCCGCGTTCGCCAAGACTGCGCCGCTCACGATAGGACATTGCCACCAACTCGCGAAATGTAACCCGCGACTCGGGACATCGCCTGTCAAAGACTGAACCGTCTTGGAATACAATGTGTTCGAGAGACGAACCCAAATCAGGCTGCCGCGCCGCGAAATACTTAACAGCGCATTCGCTCATCGATTGCTTGATTTTCCGGCAGGCATTTACGGCGGCGCTGCCGTTCAGATCGGTGGCTGAAGA